>JAFGOU010000291.1 GCA_016926315.1 Chitinispirillaceae bacterium | reverse complement strand
CACTTCCGCGGCGTCGCCACCGTCGTCTGCGCCCTGTTCAACCTGGTGCGGCCGGACGTGGCGGTGTTCGGGGCGAAGGACGCGCAGCAGGCGATCATCATCAAAAGGATGGCCGGGGACCTGAACATGCCGTTGCGCATCGAGGTATGCCCGACTGTGCGCGAATCCGACGGACTTGCCTTAAGTTCACGCAACACCTATCTGACGCCTGACGAGCGGCAGGCCGCGCCGTGTGTTTACGCCGCGCTGCTGGCTGCGGCCGCGCTCTACGAGCGCGGCGAACGCAACGCGGCGCTCCTGAAAAAGACGATGGTAACCGCCATAGCGCGACATACTCCGCTGCTTTCCGCGGAGTATGTCGAGATCGTGGATACCCATACCCTGCTGCCGGTCACGACCGTGCAATCCGCATCGCTTCTGGCCATCGCCTGCCGGACCGTCGAATCCAACACCCGGCTTATCGACAATACCATCCTTGGAGGTTCTCTGTGAGTCGCCGCAGCCGCGTCCCGATCATCTACAATCTGTTTCCACGCCATCTCGGGCCCATCGACGCCTGGAGCGCGGCCATTCCGCACATTAAGGATATGGCATTCAACGCCGTATTTGTCAACCCTTTCAACGAGACCGGCTTTTCAGGCAGCCTGTATGCGGTAAAGGACCATTTCCGGCTCAATGGGCTGTTTCTGCGCAAGGGGCAGGATCCATCCGACTTTTCTCCGCTTAAAGCGTTCATTCGCGACGGTGAAAAAGCCGGACTCGACCTGCTCATGGACCTGGTGATCAACCATACGGCCGCCGATTCGCCGCTTATCAATGAGCATCCGGCGTGGTACAAACGCGACCCTTCGGGCGAGGTGGCGCACCCCTTTGCCGACGATCCCGGCAATCCCGGAAACATCACGGTATGGGGCGACCTCGCCTCAATCGACAACGAACACTCCTCCGACCGCCAGAACCTGTGGAACTACTGGGACCGGCTCATTGTCTTCTATCAGGAGATGGGCATTCGCGGCTTCCGGTGCGATGCCGCCTACCAGGTGCCGGCAGACCTCTGGAAATGGCTTATCGAGCGGGCGAAAAAACGGTATCCCGCGTCGCGTTTCTACGCCGAGACGCTCGGATGCCGGCTCGATCAGGTCCAGGCGCTTTCGGGCAGCGGTTTTGATTACCTTTTCAATTCGGTCAAGTGGTGGAACGGCGAGGCCTCCTGGGCGCTCGACCAGCATGCGGCGCACAAGCACATCGCCCCTTCCATCGGGTTTGCCGAATCGCACGATACCGAGCGGCTCGCCGGCGTGCATCCGGGGAGCGAGGCGGCGCAGAAGAGCCGTTACGCGATAAGTGCGTTTTTTTCCGAAGGCCTGCTCATGCCCGCCGGATTCGAATACGGCGCCGTCACCCGCATCGACGTGGTGCGCGGCACGCCCGCTGACGTCGACAAGAAGAAATGGGACCTGACGTCATGGATCGCGCAGATCAACCGGCTGAAGCTGGAGATCCCCGTTCTCGGAGAAGAGGGGTCGTGGCGTGCTCTCTGCGCCTACGAGTTTCCCTGGCTGTTCCTCGAAAAACGGTCGGACCGGGGCAACCCCACGGTATACCTCTGCATCAACAAGAGGACGACCGGGAGCGTAACGATCGACACGCCCGCGATACCTTATGAGGTGCGGCAGTGCAGGAAATCGCTGCAGGTCATGACCGTTCCCGCGGCCGAGGACGTGGTTCCGGAGGCGTTCCTGCTCGAGCCTGCAGAGATCGTTCTGTTTTTATAACGCGCTTTTTTCGGCAGAGCATTTCACGATGAGCACCGCGACGACCCGCAAAATTCTCGAGGGGCTCGCCCGCTACCGGATCAGGGAAAAAATCGGGTCCGGCGGCATGGCGACCGTCTATCGTGCCGAAGATCTTGTGCTGCGGCGCGAGGTCGCGCTCAAGATCATGCACGATCATCTGCTCGGTTCCCCCGATGCGGTCAGGCGTTTCACCAATGAAGCGCATGCCGTGGCTTCGCTCTCGCACGAAAACGTCATCAAGGTGTTCGATTACGGCGAGGTCGAAGGCAGCCCGTATCTTGTCATGGAGCATATCAAGGGACCGACGCTCGTCTCCCTTGCCGAAAAATACGGGACCCTTCCCAACCTGGTTGCGCTGGAAACGGCCCGCCAGATACTCTCCGGTCTCTGCGCCGCACATGCAAAAGGGATCTACCACCGCGACATCAAGCCCGACAATATCATGATCGACGCCGACGGCACGGCCAGGATCATGGACTTCGGCATCGCCTATATTGTCAACAGGGAGTCGCTCACCCTTACCGGGTCGTTCATCGGGTCGCCGCGGTTTATCTCTCCTGAGCAGGCCAAAGGCGAGAATCTTACCGGCGCGACCGATGTCTTTTCACTGGGCGTGCTCCTGTATAGGTGCCTTACCGGCAGGGTGCCGTTCGATGCCGACATCCCGGCCGCCGTGGTACATGCGATCATTCACGACTCGCCGGAACCGGTCTGCGTCAGGAATAAAAAAATACTGGTCTGGCTTTCGGATTTCGTCGACACCTGCCTGATAAAGGACCCGGGGCGTCGCCCCGATGCGGCCGGGACCCTGGCGCTTGTCGACCGGAACCTGCTGCTGCATGGGTTGACCGGCGGGAAGCAGCTCCTGTGCGAATACGTGAAGGACCCCGGCCGGCAACGGGCGTTCGAGGAGAAAAAGCTGTTCGAGCACTACCGCCGCAGGTCGCGGGAGGCCCTTGAAAAACGGCAGGTCGCCGCGGCGATCAAGGCGCTCGAACAGGCGCGGGCATTCGGGTCCCTTATGCCCGATGATGAGCGCGCGGTCCGACGGTTTGCGCGAAGGCGCAGGGTGACAAAAGTTGTGGCCGTGGTGGTTTGCGCGGCGCTCTGCGCCGCAGCGGTAGTGCTGATCGGGAAGGCAGGCGTCCGGGACGATCGGGTCGGGCCGCCGGACCCCGGCACGATGCAGCTTCCGCTGCCCGAAGCAGAGGTGAACGCCACACCCGCACCCGATAAGAGCGGCGAAGCGGCGGCCGTTCCAGCGCCTCGGGCGGTAAAACAACGTTCCGGACCACGCATCACCGCCGCTGCAGCGGATACGCCATCCGGCGTGGCGCCGGCACCATTCCCGGAAAAAGCGCCTGCCTGGTTATCCATCAAAACAAATCCTCCCTGGGCAAAGGTTTTTATCGACCAGATCGAGCGCGGCACCACTCCGACCAGAACGGTCTATTCCGCGGGCAGCGGACCGCATGAACTCAAAGTCGTCAAGGAGGGGTTTGCGGTGCACTGTTCCACCTGCATTCCCTTACCGGGCGAGACGCTATCGGTAAGGGTGGCGCTTGTGCCTTTGCGTGCGACTGATCAGTGAGCTGATAGTCCGACCCCCGGGCTCTCCTGTTGATCGATTCCGTTCACTCTGGTGAACACGCATTTTCCGGCGCACGGGAAATCGGGCAGGAAATGCTTATATTATTTTACGTACGTCCGAAAGGCCCTTATTAAATAAGCCGTCAAACGAGGCGACGCCATGATTAAGCGCTTTAATTTCAAAACAACGGGCATCACCGTTCTTTTTGTATCTGTTCTGCAACTTGCCGCGCAGCACGTCGGAAGACCGATCGGGTTTGCTGCCCAGAGCGGGTATGGCGTTGCGACAACGACCGGCGGCGCCGGCGGAAAGGTCGTGGTCATCAACGGTCAGGCTGACGCGAAAAAGCTTCAGGATGCCCTCGATGACAATGACGACCCGGCGATCATCTACCTGCGCGGTACGGTGCAGTTGCCCGAGTATCCGGCCGGTACCGGGCCTGTAAGCGATGTGACCATGCGCATGAGCCTGGTCCGTTCCAACAAATCGCTTCTTGGCATCGGCAGCGACGCAAAAATCATCAAATCCGGACTTTCGATCTACAGCGGCAGCGGAGAGGACTCACCGCAGGATACCGCTGTCAATAATATCATTATCCAGAACATCACCTTTGAGGCGGCGCCCGACGACGGGATCAACATCCAGGGAGGATCGCATCATATCTGGATCGACCATTGCACCTTTACCGACGGGCCCGGCGGCCCGATCGACTCGGACGGGCAGCTGGATTACAAGCGCGGATCGGATTTTCTCACGGTTTCGTATTGCGTTTTTACCAACCACGGCAAGATGTGCCTTGTCGGCCACTCGAACAAGTCAGATATTGCAGCGATTGACAAGGGCCACCTCAGGGCCACCTATCACTATAATTTCTTCAACGATCTGGGCGGTACGGCAAGCTCGCGTCATCCACGCGTGCGCTGGGGCGTGGTGCATGTGCTGAACTGTTTCATACAGGGGGTGGAGAAAGACAGAAACACCGAAGGGGTGGTGTCGCAGTGCGAAGCCATCGTGTTTGTGGAATCGAACTATTTCAGGTTCTGCAAATTCGGCGGGTCGGTGAGCGAGCATTCGAGCAGCTCGGAAACAGATGGTTTGCTGGAGCATAAGAATAATGCACCGCCCGACCAGTGCGCTTCCAGTTTCGGCTACCTTACGGGAAAGTCGTTTAATCCGGCCAGCTATTTTACCTATGGTTATACCCCGGAAAACGCTTCGGGTCTTAGTACGTCGGTGCCGCAAAAAGCGGGTGTTGGAAAAATCACCATTCAAATGACGGCGGTTTCGCCGGGTAACAAGGCGCTGGAAATTCACCGGAACGGCCACCTGAACTGTTTCCCGAATCCCTTCAGCTCGACTCTGCATGTCGGCCCGCTCTTTTCGAACGATGGTGGCATCACCTACCGGATACTGGACATGACAGGGAGAATCGTGATGTCGGGCAAAAAAAAGGGACGGGAAGCGGGGCTCATTGACGCCTCATCGCTCAATGCCGGTACGTATATTTTTCGGGTGACACAGGGAGAAAGCAGCGTTTCGCAGGTGTTGATAAAAACTGACCGGTAATGCAGTTCAGGAACAGACCGCAAAAAAACTTGTGATCGTCAAGGATCGTTCGCGGTACGTTGCTCTGCCGGCGTTCCCGCCCCGGGCGATATTTTTCAGTCAAGTTCTTGCCGCCACTTTCCCCATCAAATCAATACCATCAGGCTCCCCGCTTATTATTTTTATCTGTTCGGCCATGGAAACACGCGCTTTCCGTCTAAAGAGGATTACCATGAAGCGGGTATTACGATATTTCGGCATGAAGGGATCGTCCCTGTTTGAACTCCGCGACCGCCTCACCCTGATCGGCTCATCGAAGGAATGCGACATAGTGCTCGACGACAAGGCGGTCCCGGACGCAGCGATTAAAATCGTACATGAGGGCGGGACCTGCACCTGCGAAATACTGTCCGGGGCCACGGCCCGGCTCAATGGGAAGAAAATCCATAAAAGCAGCCTGGCGCCTGGTGACCGGATCGAAATCAACGGCCATGTTTTTATCTGCGATAATACAGACACCGCCGCCTCCCGGCAGCCGGACGACACTTCCGGTCCGGATGAAGAAACGCTCCGCGAATTCTCCGACCGCCTGGGCGGTGAACGCGACCTTAAAAAACTGCTGACCATGCTCATGGAGATGCTCCTGGGTATACTCAAAGGGAGCGATGCGTTCATTTTCAAGCTGGGACCGGCAGGAGAGCCCGAAGTGTTTGTTGCCACAGGGAGCGATACGGCGGAAGACCGGTTCAGCGATACCGTGGTGCAGACCGTGTTGAAAAAGAAGCAGGGTGTCGCGGTTCCCAACGCGCTTGCCGACCCGGCCTTCAGCGCAAGCCGGAGCGTGGCCGATCTCAAGCTCTCCTCGGTCGTCTGTGCTCCCATCATGTGCCGGGGAGAGATTTCGGGCATCATCTACGTCGGATCGAGCTCTGCCGCAATATCATACTCCGCCCGGGAGCTTTCCATGCTGACGTTCTATGCCACGATAGCGGGCATGCTCATCAACCATGTCGATTACATCGGTCGCCAGAACAGGACGATCGCGACGCTGTCGGGCGATGCGGCGGCTGCCGGTTTGATCGCTGAATCGAAAGCCATGCAGGAGGCGCTTTCCGGGGTACGGTCGGTTGCCGCATCCGACATTATCGTGCTTCTCGAAGGTCCTACCGGCTGCGGCAAGAGCCACCTGGCCGGCATTATACACCGCAGAAGCCGGCGCGCTTCAGGACCATTTCTGGTTGTCAACTGCAGCACCCTGCACGGCGAGCGGCTTGAGTCGGAGCTGTTCGGCCACCGGAGAGGGAGCTTCACCAGTGCGATAAACGATCACGACGGCCTGTTCGTCGCGGCCAACGGCGGCACCCTGCTTCTCGACGAGATCGGCGAGCTCGACGCCGCGGTCCAGGCAAGGCTCCTGCGGGTGCTTGAATGCGGCATGGTGCGGCCCCTGGGGGCGACACAGGAGTGCGCGGTCGACGTCAGGGTGATCTGCGCGACCAATAAAAATCTTTCCGCCATGGTGCAGGCCGGATCGTTTCGCAGCGACCTGTACTACCGGATCAACCAGTTCGCCATCAGGGTCCCGCCGCTTTCGGAACGAAACGGCGACGTCGAGCTCCTGGCGTATTTTTTCCTGGAGAAGTTCAAGGCGCAGTATCCGGAGCGCGACATCGTCGATTTTCACCCTGAAACACTGGCCTATATCAGGGCGCACGACTGGCCCGGCAATATCCGGGAGCTGTCGAACGCCATTCACCGTGCCGTCCTCTCCTGCGAAGGACCGCTTCTTTCGTTCCCGCGCACCACCCCGGTCCAGGACCCGGCGCTTGACTTCGAGACCACGACCCGGGCATTTCACCGGGAGCTTATCACCCGCGCGATAAAAAAAACAGGCGGGAACAAGGAGGCTGCCGCCAGGCTTCTCGGCATGGGCCGCAGCACTTTTTTCAGGTATCTTTCAACGTTTGAACAGCGGAAAGACCCATGCGGACCGCTGGAATGATCGCTATCGTTGCCGCGTGGTTCTGCTGGCCGATGCATGCACAGGACCGGGTCCGCGAGCTGTTCGAATGGGGAGAATACGACAGCCTCCTCGCTGCCATTCCTGCCTGTTTTGCCGGCAACGGGCAACTTCCCGATTCAACCCGTATCTGCGACTACTACGGATACCTGGGCGTGGCATTTTTCGCAAAAGGCAACATCGCCGACGCGCGCGCCTCTTTTAAGCAGGCGCTTCTCTGCCGTCCTGCGCTTGCCCTCGACAGCCAGTACGTAACGCCCGAAATGCTGAATCTTTTTGCCGATACAAGGCAGGAGATCGGCAGGGAGCAGGAGCGTCTGCGCAAGGAGGACTCTGTCCGCATTGCGGTTGCTGTCGAGCAAAAAAAGGAGAAGGAGCGGCAGGCACATACCGCCGCATTAACGGCCGGCATACGAAGAAACGTCACCCTGACGTCGGCATGCCTTGCATTGTGCGCGGTCAGTGCCGGAGCAGCCACTTACGAATACCGCGCCGGTCAGGAGCTCGATGCCGGATTCAGGTCGGCCGCGGCAATCGGCGACAAACGAAACTACGACCGGTATCAGGATCTGCTTGTCAGGCAGAACCGGAACATCCTTGGATTTTCTGCCGTGTCCGTGGTGACCGGATGTCTTGCGGCTTACTATGGCTCCCGCAGCATCTATTTGATGAGAGCCCGGGCGGCAATTACCTTTTCCGGCGGGACGTATGGGATACAGCTCACCCTGGACCGGTAACCTGACCCGGCGCGGTGCGGTGCTACCTGCCCTGACGCTCCTGGTATGCGCGTGCCAGTTCAACACCATGGTGCCGATGAACAACAACCCGCCGCACCTGGGCGCGCACCGGGAGGTGCGCGCGACCATCAATTATCCCGACAGCGCGCTCTGCACCCTGAGTGTCGAAGATCTTAACGATACCGCGCTCTCGCTTGCCGCCTGTTTTTTTGGCGATTCAACCGATACGGCATGCATTGCTTACCGGTCCTGGCCCTGGTCGCACCACTGGTCCGGAGCGCTGCCCGGAACGGTTGATCTCTGCCTCGCCGTCGATCCCTGTTCCCTTGGCCTGTTTTCCGGTACCCTTCGCATCGAGGACCTCGTCGGCGCCTTCATAGCGCTGCCGTTCGGGTATGCCATGCAGCTTTCCGATCCGCTGAACCACTATCCTGTTGCTGCAAACAACTGGACCATTGAGCCGCTCCCCGACAGTGCGTTCGTCGGGTTTGATTTTCCTACGAACCGTCTCAAGTTCACCTTTGCAGAGAACGGCGATACCGCTCCCGCCTCCACCGGCCTGCGGACCGCCTTTGCTCTGGCAGGCGACCTTGAAACAGGCGTGCTGTTCCAGCTTCGCGATGATATGCGCGAAGGGTTCGAGGTGTCGTTTTTCATCTCCACCAGCCCGCTTTCCGGTCCGTGGGACGGCGAAAAAACCGGGTTCCGCATCACCGGACAGTCGAGCCATGTCAGGTTTACCTGTTTTTCAGTCACTATGCAGACCGACAGCAGGGACGTGAGCCGGAATTTTCCCGAATTCGCCGGGTACCTGAACATCGCGCGCAAAGCCGATTCAATCAGGTACCGGTTCGTTCCCGGCGATCCGCAACTGACTGAACTGCCCATGAACCGGTTCTCGTTTCCCGCGGATACGGCGGTATACGTGCACCTGCGCATGAGCGTGACCGACCGCCTGCGTACCCGGCACTGTCTGTGGAGCGATTTTGGGGTGATCAGGGGGAGGGTGCGGTTGTAGAACCATGGCCATTTGATTCCCTTGTTAACAGGAATAACAATCTGAACGCGGATGGCGCGGAAAAAAATGATCCGCACAGATTACGACAGTCGTTTCACCTACGATTCAATTTCATAATCCCGGTATTTTGGAATTAAGGCCCGTAGGGCCGGAATGTTTTTAGAATGATCTTTGACGATAAAATTTTGAGCCCCGCAGGGGCGCCATGGTCGCAACATTCAGAATTATGCCGGTTTTCCGCGCTTAATCCGACCCCCTCATCCCCGTTCAGCGCTTTTTCAGGGGAGTACGCCGGTTTCATCCGGTTATGTAAAGGATCACTCCCGGATTCGAGACGGTAGTCCCGGATTCGGGATGGATGAAAGACAAAAATCGCGGTAAGCTGTTTAAAATCGACCGGTTGTAATGGCATACTAGTTGCAAGAAGTAGCCTGAGAACACTCATGCCGTTTTCGTGGAGGGAATATGATCAGAGAACGTTATTGCCTGTCGGTGATTTTTTCCGTTATTGTGGCAGCCGCATTCGTCCAGGCGGAGAACCGGACCGTTGCTCACTGGTCGTTTGATACGGTTTCGGGCAATACCTACTTCGATGCGACCGGGAACGGGTATGATGCGGTGAAAACCGGCGATTCGGTGAGGGTCACGGATGGACTCAAGGGTAAGGCTCTGGAGTGCAAAGGACCTGTAGGTTCTTCGGCATTAAATACCTTCGATATTCAGGTCACCAACTCTGTCGGCAATTTTGATTTCCCTGCATTTTCAATAGAAACCTGGGTATACTCCTACGTGGATCTTGTCGATCCCGGTTCCTTTTATAATCAGAAAGATATCTTCGAGTATGTTTCCTGCGGAATGGAAGGGTCCGGTTTGACCGGCGGTTACGCAATGTCCATCATGGATGACGGCAAGCCGTTTATGTGCTGGTCATCATCCGGGTCCGGCGGGAGCTGGCCTAATGTAATGGCTGATTCCACAATGCTGCCCAACCGCTGGTATCACCTGGTCGGTACTTTCGGCGTCGATTCCGCCAAGTTTTACATGAACGGTCGCCTTGCCGGAAAAAGAGCGTACAGCGGGGGATATAAATCTTCTTCGCATATCGCCCGGATCGGGTGTCAATATCAAGTCGAAACCGCTTCTTCAGGAAGAACCCGCCAGTTTTTTAAAGGCAAGATCGACGAATTGAAACTCTACAACTACGCGCTCGACAGTTCCGCCATCAAGCAAAACTACGATGCGCTCAAACCCGATGTCGTGCGCCCCTTCAAGATCAACTTCGGCATGAAGACCACCTATGCCAAACCCGGGGACACCATCTGGGTGCCGATCTACCTGACCAACTTTGAAAACTGGACCTTCTGCGCCACCCAGTTCAACCTGCGGATCAACCCGTCGCAGCTTTCCCTGCTGACCATCTCCGAAGACAGCGGCATGGTGAAAAACTGGCTCCTTGGCTGGAACCCTTCCGCAACCGACAGTATACCGGTCGCTGTGGCCGGCACCAACGATTCGGTCAAATACGGCGAGGGCGAGTTCCTGCGCTGCCAGTTTCGCGTGAACCCGTCGGTCCGTGACGGCGATACCTGCATGATCCGGATGGAGAATATCGAGATCGACGAAAATTTCCACCTGGTTTCCGCGCTGACCGTGCCGGGCAAGGTCATCATCAGACAGCCCGAGATCATGGTCGGCGACGTGACCGGCGACAAAAGGGTGACCGTGTTCGATGCGCGTGACATTCTCTCGTACGTGGTCGGAATGATCGCCCTGCCGGATTCAGTCAACCATCCGCACTTTACCGTTGCGGTGGCCGACGTGAGCGGCAACAAGATCGTTACGAGCTACGACGCGGCCCTGGTGTTCCAGTACAGCCTCGGCATGCTGTCGGAATTCCCGGTCATGCGTCAGACCCACCTGTATAAATGGGCCGCACTGCCCGTAGATGACGGTGTTGCGCACCTGGGCGTTTCCCTGGCATCGAACAGCCCGACCGACGGCATGAAATTCAATGTAACCGGCGATAATCTCAGGGGTTTTGTCGCCGGGGAGATGGTGGTTAGGTACGCCGAAAATGTGGCAAACATCGACAAGGGCTGGATCGCTACCGCCCTGCGCGGTGCTAATCTACAGTCAAAGGTCGATGAATCAAGCCGCCTGATTAAAATCGCCATGACCACCAACGACGATATCACAAACAGCGACCCGGTCGTTTTGGCAACCATCACCCTGCCTCCCAATTCGGCAAGCAATCCACTCCAGGCGTTTACGATTGAACGGGCGTTTTTGAACGAGGGAAAGATACAGACCAACGTGATCAACGGCGGGATCGTGGGGGTAAAGGGTGGCGCAGCAGCCCCGCTGAAAAAAGCGGTAAAAAGTCCGGTGATATTGCGTAATGGCATCTTGCATATCGCTGTCGGTTCCCTGCCGGCACAGGTTCAGTTGTACTCGCTCAGCGGCAGGTTGCTTGAGAGCAGAAAGATCGAAAAAAATGCGGGAACATCGATTCGTATCGATATGTCGCCCTATCGCCAGGGCGTGATTGTTTACCGGGTGGTGACAGGCGCATCGGATGTAACAGTGGGAACCGTGGCCGTGGGGAGATAGACATCAACAGCGGACCTGCAGTTGTAGGGCAATCGTCAATGAACGGAAGGGGGTTGGGCAACATCGCGTCATATCCCCCCTCACCTCCCCACCTTGTTCTCCATCCCGAGCACCTTGAAATACAGCTCCTCGATTTGTATCCCCTGTTTCGTGATGATTTCGGCCTTGTATTCGTCGGCTTTTTTCAGGTCGCTCACTACTGCGGTAAGATCCTCGATTTTCTCCTGCTGTTTTCTGGTCGCCTCGATGAGCACCGCGGTCAGTTTGTCGTAGAAGATGCTCTTGAAGCCGTCGCTGCCGGTGTGGACGAGCTGCGGGAAAACGGTTTCGACCTCCTGGGCGATAAGGCCGATTTGTTCATCGCCGGGGAAATGGCGGTCGGGATAGGTAACCGTGTCCCAGAGATAACTCACTCCCTGCAGCCGTTTGACTTTTTCGATCACCGAATCGAGCGGCTTGACCTTGGTTTTGAACCGGCGGTCGGAGAAACAGGAGGTCGAGGCGCCGGTAATGGACCCGGAAGCGCAGATGTTGCCGCTGATCGAGAGGCGTTCAGAGGAAGATGCGGTGTTATTATCGGAATTGCAGGTTTTCGAAGCCCCGGTGGTGTCGTAGAACTGGATTGCGGATTTCGACTGGGCAAAAAGGATAGAGAGAGAAAAAATGAGAAGAATAGCGATTTTATGCATGGTAACTCCTTGGAAAAAATGGTAAAAGTTGGAACTATGTCCTTTGTCTGAAAAATATAAGTAACGAGTCATGTTCCACAGTTAAAATCATGGTAATCATGGTTTTAATCCTGAGAATCCTGATCAAAAAATATACATCAGGGAGAGGTGCGGGAATATTCCGGGATTTGCTTCAGGCCCATCGGGCTGGCATGTTTCTGATACATTTCAAATCCATGTCGGTCCTGCCTGCCCTCCGCACGAATCGTGCTTTCGCCTTCGTTACAACTACGGTGAACAAGATTGAATGTGGCGGACCTCCACGCACATGCGATTTTTTCTCTTCAGACATGCCGTGCCGGGGTACTTAAAGATCATAACGTTGAGGAGGTT
>JAFGOU010000027.1 GCA_016926315.1 Chitinispirillaceae bacterium | reverse complement strand
CTCCCCGTCAGGCATAAGGGCCGCCCACGCTGCCGGAATGGTCCCCATCATGGTTCCTGATCTCGTCAGGCCCGACGAAATGATACGATCGCTTGCGTATGCGGTGGTACCCTCTCTGCATCACGCGCAAGAGGTGGTCGTGAAACTGCTGAGGAGTCAACCGGCGGTGAGCTTGTCGACGAATACCTTGCGGAAATAGAAAAGCTTTGGATCGGTCACCATGTATCGCTTCCTGCCAAAGGAAATGTCGGTACGGGACTGGCTGCGGACCGCGTACCCGATGTGGACATGCGGACCCGTGCTTCTTCCGGTATTCCCGACCGTCCCCAGAACGTCACCCTGGCGCACGCTATCACCGGTTTTAACGAAGCGTTTGTCCATATGGCAGAAAAATAGCACCGCGTTTCCATGTTCCACGCCGACCGTTCTGCCGGCGATATTATCAGATTTAAGGGTCACCACGCCGTCGACAGGCGAAATGATCTTCGTACCGACGGCCGCCGCGACGTCGATGCCATAGTGAGGCTGACCGCCGCCTGAACCCCGCTCGCACCAGTCTCCGGTCACATACGCGAACTCCTCATCCACCAGTTTGATGAAGTAGCGGTACACGGGGATCAATTCCTTTTCCGCCTGGTTGATGATTTTTGACGGAGGGAAAAAAGTAATGGTCGTTCCCGCCGGGATGTTATCGGCATGCGTGATGGCGGGTTGGCCACTGCCACGGGTAATGTTATGAATCGTCACGACCTCCTGCAAATAGTCTTTTATCTGGGCGGGCGAGGGTACGGTCGCGCGGAACCAGGTTATGGCATGCTTCGCCGCTTTATTGAGCGATTCGCCCTTGCTGAAGGTATGGGTAAAAAAGCCTCCCGTGGGAACGGTCAATTGCTGCGGCGCAATCGGCCTGGGCGCGGTTGATTCCTGGATTGGCCTGGTAAAGGCGAACAGTACGACCAGCACAATGACTGCCGCAAACCGCGGCAACCAGGGCATCGACAGCAATCGTTCGGCCGCTCCCGACGACGCATACACCGGCATATTAAGCACGTACTGCACCCGTTTCCCCAATTCCTCAAAGGCACGCGCGGCTGCGGAATACTGGTGAAAATCGGCCAGAAGTTTTCCTTCGTCCTGCGCATCAAGGATTGTGGCAGATTCAGGAATTTCGAGGTCGAAAATAATCGACTGGGGCAGGGATGAATACCCGTGTTTTCCTTTATACAGGGTCTGTTCGCACAGGGTATCGAGAAACCGGCGGTTCTCGTTCATCGTGCGGATTTTCCCCTTTATTTTTGAATCCTGCTTCCCGTACACCTCATTCTTGATGATGCGTATCCGCACCGTTGGGTGGTGCTGCACCAGGGAACGGACGTTGGTGAGATAGTCACGCAGGCTTTTTGTCGAAAGGGCGTTGAGCGTGACCGGAATAAGGTTTAGGTCGACATGACGGTACAGGAACTTCGTTATCCCGTTCCACACCGAGGGCGTATCGATAATCACATATTTGTATTCACGTCGCGCCAGGTTGATATTGGATAAAAAATGGTACATCTGGATCAACGAAGGATTTTTGAAAAGCTCCGCATTGGCGGCAATGAGATCGAGATTCCGGTCTACCTTTTTGACCAGTGAAACAAGCGGCGGCCGACGGCCGGCGAATCGGGCGGCAAGAAGTTTTCCGTAGTATTCAAGCAGGGGATGGAATCGATGGTCTGGCGGAGACGATGGGATAGCCCTGTCGGCGGGGTCGTCCGCCCCATAGCGCCTCTTGAACAGGGCCCATGACGAACAGCCGTTTTCCGCTATCTCTTTTCCAAGTGCCGCGCTCGCGCTCCCCTGGACGTCAAGATCGATAATAAGGGTAGTGCCGCGTTTGGCCAGCGATGCGGCAAGATTGGTCGCGACGGTCGTCTTGCCGACCCCGCCTTTGATATTGGCAACATGGACGATGCCGCCGCTATTGCATTCGGAAAAAACGAATGTTTCTTTCGACCGTCCGTTCATAGTATAAACGCGATATTACCGTATCTCAAGAATGTTCGCTACGATAGCATCGACTTCCGTTGGTTTGAATAAAATACGGTCTTTTCCGTGCCTGGGACGATCATGGAGGATGGAGAAGTTCATACTAGCATTATAGAATAAAATCGGAAGGGTTTCAAGCTTTTTAGCTATCTTGAAGTAGGTATAGATCGGCAGACCTTTGTTCCACGAGTCCATATCGAGGAGAACCAAGCTAACCTTTTGTTTTTCAACAGCTTGCATAAAGTCGTTGGTGCTGAAACACGCAACCGGCTCATAGTGCTTTTTCTGCATTGCTTCGACAAGGCCGGTTCTCCGTTTTCGCGTGTCATCAAGTAATAAAATCTTCATAGCTGTGCCTCCACGATGCACTGAAAGGTATAGGGAAAAAGCGCGAGAACACCGTTCTCCCGCCTGCGTTTATCCTTTGCTCCTGCCACGGCGATGCTGCGTACACCCGGCCGCCGCGGTGTTCACCCCGATGTCGCTTCAAGGACGGCAAT
>JAFGOU010000290.1 GCA_016926315.1 Chitinispirillaceae bacterium | reverse complement strand
GTCGCGATGTTCCCGTTAAACAGGGAATATCGAATACCGTTGCCGGTGCCGCTGTTGCTGATGGCGATATTATTGCTTGAAGGACCGTTTTCACTCCAGTCGATGAGACGCGAAAAACTGTTGAATGCCCGAAACCGCATCCACCCGCCGATCGTGATGCCGGCGGTGAAATCCGTGGGGATCGCGGGCAATACGATATGATCGTCGACGCCGTCAAACTCGAGCGCTCTGCCGATCAGTCCGGGCATCGATGCGGCGGCGTTCATATTCACCGCCGTCCCGCTGAAGGCGTTGGCGGTCCGATCGGCAATTGACCCCGCGGCGCCGGGCGTTTCATTCATATGCCATACGCCGGCAAAACCGGCAGCCACGTCGAACACCGCGCGCGGGTTGAAGCGGCTCTGCGCGTCGCTCCTGCCCCAGTGCATGGTGATATACTGCGACACGCTGTTGCCGGATACGGTATCGATGCGCACCCAGATCTCCGCCGTGTCGGCGTTTCCCGAACCATCTACCCATCGTTCAATGTCATACGGCAGGTGCGCGCCGTCGGGCCGTGAGAATCTGAGGTCAGCGCCGCCGGGCTGGGTCTGGGAAAAATACCGGAACACGGCGGGGTTGAGGCGAATGAGCGCCGGAAAATTGACCACCATCCCGTTCACCCCGGCGCCGCTCTGACTCGTGTTGAGATACAGCCTCTGGGAATAGGGCCAGGTGGCATAATTTTCATTGTCAACCACCTCAAGCGTCACCAGTTTCTGGTCCGCCCTCTGGTTGGCGTACGAAAGCCTGATCCAGTTCAGCGGGCGGGCGGTCCTGCTGATCTTCACCTCGTCGATGTCGCCCGCGAAATGCCGCCAGTCAAGATTCACCGCCTGCCTGCCGATCGCGCCATAACCGCCGTTTGCCACCGGGGTGCCGGCTGCGGTCGCGCTCTGTTGCACGCCGTCGATGAACAGATACAGCGTTCCGGCATACACAGCGCCGACCAGATGGTGCCATGCATTATCAGTAAGGGGGTTGTTGCTCGCGATGTACGATGCGGAAGAGCCGGTACCGGCGATGAACCGGACATGCTGGTTATCAGCCCGGCAGAGCGTATAGCCGAGGTAACGCGAACCCGAATCGGCATATTTCCCCGCAATACCGTAGTAGCCGGTGCTGCCGCCGTTGGTCATCCTGCACCAGCAGCTTATCGTCAAGGTACCGGTATTATCAAGGGTTGAGGCATTGGGAAGACGAAGCCAGTCTCCGCCCGCTCCGTTCGGTCCGTCGAAATTCAGCGCCCTGCCGACAATACCATTCACCAGGTCATCAGCGGCAAGGTTGTTCTGCGGCGTTGCATGGTTTCCGTTGGCCGTCCGGTCCTTTAGGGCGCCGGCCCCTCCTGCCGGGCTTTCACTCAGGTGCCATACCCCCTGGAAATAATTCTCGGTTTCGAATACCGCGCTCCCGTTCGACCTGCTCGACACCCCGGTTTTTCCCCAATAAAGAAGGATATACTGCTGGCTGCTGTTCCCGAAGACCGTATCGACCCTGACCCAGATTTCAGCGGTATCGTTATTGCCCGCGCCATCAACCCACCGCTCGATCTCATACGGTAGGTGGCTGCCGTTGCTTTTCGCGAACCTGAGATCGGCGCCGCCGGGAAGCGTCTGCGAAAACCCCTTGAAGGTTGACGGGTTCAGACGGATGAGAAGGGGGAAATTCGTCACCGTACCCGGGATATTCGCGCCGCTCGGCGTGGTGTTTAAATACACCCTCTGGACCGAAGGCCAGGTCGCATAGCTTTCGTTGTCAACGACAACGAACGAAACCAGCGATGGGGCCGGTTTCTGGTTCTCGTAGCAGAGTTTGATCCAGTTGGCCGGCCGCGCTATCTTTGAAACCACCACCTCGTCCATGACGCCGCGGAAATCGTTGACCGCTTCAGGGCTGATGTCCCTGCCGATGAAAAACGGATGCCCCGCGATATCGGTCCCGCCTAAATAGGTCGCATTCGAAAGAGCGACCGATTGACCGTTAATAAACACCTGCCGGGCGTCGTTTGCCTGCCGGTAAACGAAGGTCACCTGCTGCCAGGCATCGCGGCCCATAGCGGTGCCGCTATTCATCCAACTGCGCAAGTGTCCGACCAGTTGGGGAAACCGTCCCTGCTGGCCGGTGCCGGTTGTGTTGTTGCCAAGGTAAAACTGCACCTCCTGGTCAGACCAGGTCAAATCATCAGAGCCCTTTGACCAGAGCGCGCCGTAATTGCCGAATGCCGACGGAAGGTATATCCATGCCGAAACCGAAAATGCGGCTCCGAAATTGCACTTGTCGAACGCGTTCGTTTTATAGTAGGCGCCGGAACCGGCAAAGCTCTGGCCATACCCAATTATGCCGGTACTCTGAACCGGACTCCCCATACGGGCTCCACCCAGATTATTATAGGTCGCGTCTGCGGTGTTGGCCTGGTTTTCCCTGAGGTGGTATACCGCGACAAAACCGTTGGCAGTATCGAATACCGGCGCTCCGCTCGACCTGCCCGTTACGCCGCTCTTTCCCCAGTACATCATGATGTATTGTGAACCGTTGTTGCCCAGAATCGTATCGGTCCTGACCCAGATTTCGGCGGTATCGTTATTACTCGCGCCATCGATCCACCGTTCGATTTCATAAGGCAGCGCCGTACCGTTCGCTTTGGCGAAGCGCACGTCCGCGCCCTGCGGCAGCGTGTTGGAAAACCCGTTAAAATTGGAAGGATTCACCCTGACGAGTATCGGGAAACCATACACATTTCCGCTGATATTCGCCCCGGATGCGGAGGTATTCAGGACTATTCTCTGGGCGAACAACCAGGTCGAATAGTCCTCCTGCGCCGCCCACCCTGAAAAAACAAAAAATATGCCTGCGAGCACCGCAGATAAAAAAAGACAGGCTCGTTTTTTTGAAATGGTGTGAGAACCGCTCAGATAGGTGCGCACAGAGTTACCGCTCTATATAGCATTTGTATACGGTCCGTCCGAAAACCCCCGATTTTCAGTGTCATTTCGAATTCTTCGACCCTTCGATACACTCAGGCCGCTACGTTCGTCGAAATAACAAAAGCACTAGTTTCCGGAAAGACCGTATCGATAAAATCCTATACTATTTTACCCTTTTTCCCCCACCTCTGCAAGCGTCCCGATACCCGTCTCCTTCCCTCTGCCGAAAAAAAAGGTGGCAGCCAACAGGCTGCCACCTTTTCCTTTTAAAAAGAAATACCGGGTAGTATCGATCGAAACTACTTTAAAAACAGCACCTTAGCCAATTTTTCCCCGGTCTTTTTTCCCTTGCCGTCGTACCCGGCGAGCCTCACGAAATACGCCCCTGCGGCGAGCGTCACCTTGCGGTCTGGCGTCCAGACAATCGAATTCCTTCCCGGATGGACCTTTCCGGCAGACCGTGCCGACCAGACCACGCGGCCGCGCTGGTCGATAAGATCGCACCGTATTGACTCGATACCGCCGTACGGCACCGAATATTCGATACGAAGCGCGCCACGGAACGGGTTCGGGCTGATCCGGCAGAGGTTGAACGCACCGCGCTCAACCTTCCAGCCATACCCGTCGATATAACCCGGACTTCCGATCGCCAGCAACCGGTACTCCCTGCTGTTCCCGGCGACGTCAACCGTAAGCGCGCTTTCGCCGGCTGCAATCGAACCGGTTGCCGGATCGATCACCGCGATCTCGACATCCTTTCCCGACAACCGTTCAACCGTATAGGAAATCGACGCCCGCTCCGAAAGGCCGTTCTCAAACACCAGTTCGTACGAATACCCTCCGTTCGCGATCTCACGCGTGATAACATTCCCGTATACCTCTTTCCGCTGATGGTCGAAAATCCCCACCCCCACCTTGCTCCACGAGGGCGGCACCGGGTAGGCAAGCGTTCCGCTCCCGCCGGCGACATACGCGCAGAACACCGGGCTCAGCTCCCCGTCCCGAACGCTCGAACGAACCGCAACGCTCCATCCCGCGGCCTGCTGTGCAGCGATTTTTGCACTGCGCACGGCCGACATCGGCAGCGGGAGCGGTGGAATGTTGAGCACCGTTTCGGTCGAAAGGTCGTTCCATACCGAATACGCCGCCTTGTCGCCGAGCGCACGACGGTAGAAAAAGGTATCGGTAGTCTTTCCAATCGAATTCAACGGCAGATAAAACTCCCGCGCGCTGTACCGTCCGTCCTTTGTGTCAGGCTTGCGCCACTGATAAAACTGAAGCGCCGCGGTGACCGACGAATCATTCACCCGTAACAGGTCGCCGACCCGGATGTTAAAACGGTACGGCAGGCAGAAATCGGTCCAGCTCTTGCCCGGCAGCACGATTGAATACGGCTGTTTCAGCGATACGCTCCGTCCGTCGCCGAAATCGATCGCGTTATCCATCCGCGTCTTCAGCCAGATCACCCGGCCGGGGATAAACGCAAACTGGTTCTCGCGCGCCTCGCTGTATTCCTGCCACCCTTTCCCGATGAACCGGAACAGCCGCAGGTTGAAAATGTCGTACTTCCACGTTGCCGCATCGCCGTACTCGTCAAGCGCCTGTTTCACTCCCGTCGCCGCGAGAACGACGGTCGCGCCAAGGGGCACCCACTGCTCTATCTCCGGCTTTACGTCGTCCGATTTTGTTAATCTCACGTCGCGCGACACATTGACCGACGGTGAAAACCTGCCGTCATTCACCATAAAATACGCGCGGATACCGCACTCGCCCTGGACCTCGCCGGAGGGGATCAGCCATGGCATCTCGACATCGGTCACCTTATCGAGTCCCTTGAGCGTATCGTGCATCCGCGGCGCATCGTCCCCCCTTCCCGCATGCAGCGACACGGCCGGATTGGCGATATTGTCCTCCACCAGCAGCGTCATGGGGATCGAATCACCCCACGATATCGCGCTTGCCGTGTCTCCCTTTACCGTGATAACGGGCGGTACGATATCCACCGCAAGAAGAAACGGGTACTTGCAGTTCGACAACAGCGTCTGCACGTAGAGTACCGGTCGCACCGTATCGGCTATCAGCGCCGCCGTATCCAAAAGCCAGATATCGCGCGAGCCATCGTAGTGATACATGCGCACATCGGCCAGCGAGGCGCCCTGAGGAATCCAGGCGCTGTTGTATTCAAGACCCACCAGCAAACGGTACCGCAAGTCGCTGGCCGTCTCCAGGCTGAAGGCGACAGGGCTCACCTGCACGAGTCCGTTTGCCGCGGGAGAGAGGCCCTCCACCAGACGAAGGTTCACCGGTACCTCTATGTTGTCCACCTTCCTCAGCACCACCGTACCCGAAAATGCGGACACCACATCGGTGTTCCGGAAGATCACCACCGGAACCACCTTCGGCTGAGGTATCAGGTAATAACCCATCGACGAGTCGGTCGGCAGGGACCATTTCTCGCCAACCCTGCTCACCCTCAGACCGAAATAGTACCCCTTCGCATACTCGAGCGGCGGCAATGCGCCCGCCAGGTCAATCGAACAGGTCACCTCCCTGCGCAGTTCATCGGCATCGTTGTAAACGATCCTGCCTATCTGAGGCGAGGTGCTCGGCTCGAGAAAATCGGTCGGGAGAGGCGGCGGATCGTTCTCATCGTGCGGCAGCCAGGTGATGCCGACCGCGTGTTGAAAACCAACCGTATCGATATACCAGGTCAGATTCAACATGTTGGTAAGCGTATCGTAGACAATCCCCCTGAGCTTCAGCGTATTCCGTATCGCCTGTGAGGTGTCTTTCAGCGTCTGCGCCTGGGCCCGAGCCTCGGGCGTTATATTCGACCATTTTCGCACCCGGGAACCTTGTATGCCGAAATGGTAGGTCGTCTCTTCCTTGAGACCCCGTATCATCACCGTGTTTTCGGTTGCCGACACGGGCATCAACGTAAAAATGTCCGGCGAAACGGCACTGTCGGGGATCGGAATGGTCGCATACCAGACATGAAAACTGTCGTACGGCTCTCCCGTGTTTTCCCATGCCAGTCCGACAGTTGTCGCGCCTATTTCGGTCGTGCTCAGCGACAGGGTGTTTTCAGGGCGTGACGCCCCGATCACGGAGCTGTTCCTGACCGTATCGCTCTTGTTATTGTTGACTCCGCGGAACAACAACTGCCAGGCTACGGTCGCCACGTCGCCCGCAAATCGCGCGTTCTGTACCGTTATCGCATGCACCGGTTCGGTCGTGGTGATCTCCGCCGACGGCACCGACACCTCGCTCCAGCTCCCGGTTCCTCCTACCTGGTACCGCAGCACCATGGCGGAAATCAGATCCCACCGTATCTGCGTATTCGTGATCCCGGTTACCCGCACCACCACCGAATCGTCGGGCGGCGTATAGCCAAACGACATGGTCAGCGGGTTGACGAGGGTTGTCGTGTCGCACATCCAGACCGCTGCGCCGGTGGTGGTGCCTCCAAACACCGGAATGGACGGCTGGGCCGGCGGCTGGGCAGTGCTCCGCCACTTTACCGTACCCATGAAATAGTAGTTCCCGCAGTTCGCCAGCCGCGGAACGGTCAGCAGCGTATCGAAAAAATCCCCCCCGTTCTGACGGATCCGGTCCATGCCTATCTTCACGTTGACCGTCTGGAGGTTGATCGTTGTCGGCCAGGTGGTCGAGTACCAGATGAGCACCGTGTCAGGCGCCCAGGTAAAAAACTGATCGGGAGTGCTCTCAATGAGGCCGGTAAGCCGGTTCACCCGCAGCGCCACCCGGGTATCGCTGCTCCGGCTGCCCGACAGCATGACCGGGTTGTTTACCGTCTTGTTTTCGCCGACCGTCAGGGTTGCGGTCCGGGTGGTGCACGGGCCGTATACGTTGCTGACAATGCAGTAGTAGCCCCCTGCGTCGGTCAACAGCGCCGCGGATTTCGATAATATCCGGGCGTTGCCCTGTATGGTCGCAACGCCGCTCTTGTACCAGGCATAGGTAAGCGAGGTGCCTGATGGTGTGGTTGCGGTAACCGACATGTTCCACGCCGTACCCTGCAGCACCGCGGTGTCCCTCGGATCTACCGTTATCACCGGCCGGCCGTTGTTTACGGTAAGCTGTGCCGTGTTGCTCGATGCGCTGCCATAGGCGTTGGTAACGATGCAGCGGTAGAGCCCGCTGTCGGAAAATTCGGTCTGCGCCCAGACAATGGAATCGAGGGTTCTGCCCGAAAGCAGCGAGTTCTGGCTGTTCACCACCTTGTACCACTGGTAGCTCCGCGTCCCCACGCCCGAGGCCACCACCCGCATGACCGCCCGCTGGGTCGCATACACGGTCACTGGCGCGGGATGGGTCGTTATCGTCGGCTCGCCGCTCAACACGGTCAGGCGGGCAGTATTGCTGGTGACGCTGCCGTAGTCATTGGTCACCACGCAGCGGTAGAGCCCGCTGTCGGAGAATACCGTAGCGGTTATCCGCATGGATACCGTGGTCAGACCGGTTGCCGCAACGGTTATCGCCGTGTTCTGGCTGTTCACCACTTTGTACCACTGATACCTGAGCGTTCCCATGCCCGACGCCACTACGGTAAAGGTAGCCGGCTGTGTCTGATACACCGAAACCGCCGACGGGTGGGTCGTGATCGAGGGCAGATTGCCGGCGTTTACTATCAGCCGGGCCGCGTTGCTTGTCTCGCCCCCATACTCGTTCGACACCACCACGTAGTAGTTGCCGCTGTCGGCGACTTGCGCGTTCGACCGCGTAAACGTCGAGGAGGTCGCACCGGCAATCAGGTTCCCTGCCGTAACGCTGTTTTTATACCAGGCGTAGCGCAAAGGGTTGGTGCCGAT
>JAFGOU010000289.1 GCA_016926315.1 Chitinispirillaceae bacterium | reverse complement strand
TTCAACTGCGTGGAAGCCTGTCCCAAAGGGTTGAATCCCACGGCCGCCATCCAGAAACTGAAACAACGTATTTTAACCCGTACCTTTTCGGGCGCCGCGGCAAAGCCGGAGGATGGACAACAATGAACATGGCGGCCAAAATCCTGATTAATCGCGTCATCCATGCCGGCCTGTTTCTTGCCGCCACCTGGCTGCTGTTTAACGTTATTTTCTTTCTCGGAACCCACCCCTCGCACTGGCTCGATATCTTGTTCCAATGGCTCGCCGGCATCGTATGGCGCGCGGTAACCCACACCACGGTTCGAGATTTCCTCATTTACGGCCTTATCACCGGTGTCGGCGGTTTCCTCGTGTACGTACCGAACATCGTGCTTCTTTTCCTGTTTTCCCATCTCCTCTTCGACACCGGTTTTTCCGCCCTTGCCGCGCGTATGGTCCGGCCGTTGTTCCGGCTCGCGGGCCTTGACGGCAGTTCGTTTCAACCGCTTCTCTTCGGCTTCGGGTGCAGCGTCACGGCGATCCACGGCGCCGGCTTCATTAAAAACGAACGAAACCGGCTCCTCACCATGCTTATCTCCAATTTTATGAGCTGCGGATCGAAATTCGGCGTGTATGTGCTTCTGATCTCGTTTATATTCGGTCCGTCGCTGGCCGGCACCGTTCTTTTTGGCCTCTATGTTCTTGGCATTGCCTTTGCCGTGGCCTCCTCGTTCGTGTTCCGCGCGCTCCTCGGGATCAAAAAGGAGGAGCTGTTCGAAGAACCCCTGCCGGTTCGCCTGAAACGCCCGGACCTGCCGCGGATTTGCAGGCAAACGGTAATTGAAGGATGGAATTTTTGTAAAAAGGCCGGGTCGATCATCGTGATTGCCTCGCTCGTCATTTGGGCGCTCTCGTACTGGCCGGGGGTTTCCGAACACCACTACGGCGAACTCCAGGAAAAAGCGCGGCTCTCTGGTCAGGAGCTGCCTTCGCGCGCAGCTCTTTCCTATCATGCAAGTTATGCCGCTGCGATCGGGCGGTTTATCGAGCCAGCATTCAGGCCCCTGGGCCAGAACTGGAAAACCTCGATTGCGCTTGTTACAGGTGTTGCGGGCAGGACGACCATCATTTCCACGCTGCTGACGCTCTATGGCATCGAGTACTCGCCGGATAGCAGGGAAACACTGACGCATGCGTTTGCCGCTGATCCCGATTTCTCGCGTCCGGCCGCTTTCGCGATGATGATCTTCGTGCTTCTCTGCGGAAGCTGCCTGGCGTCGGTGATGATGTTTTTTGATACGACAAAATCATTTGCCCTTACAGGGCTTTTTCTGTTGTACCCTGTCGCTCTCGCCTGGCTTGCCGCGGCAGGCGTTTTTTCGCTGGGGTCACTGTTTTTGGAATGATCGGTTCTGTCCGGGTTTCGCGACCCTCACCGCATGCTCCGCGACTCTGCGTTCATATACTTTCCGCATTTCAGAACATATCTGAACGCAGAGGCGAATGTTCGTAAAACAGCTGTCCTTATTTCATGACCAGTTTTACCGTGGAGTTCGCGGACGGGCTGGAATAGTGCACCAGCATGACAGTATGGGAAGCCACCGGCATGCCGTCACTCTTTTTTCCATCCCATATGACGCTTGTCGCTGATTTGTCGGTTGCAAATGTGCGCACAAGTTTTCCGTGCAGGTCAAAAATCCGTATTTCCCCGGGCTCCGGTTTCCGGTTATCACGCAGGGTAAACAGGGCCTGTTTTCCCGTCTGAACGCACCTTAACGGAGAAGAACGGGAGAGGGTTTTTGCTGCATCGCTCTTTGTGGTGATCACTTCCGCATAGTCGGCGGTGGTAATAATGCCCAGTTTCGCGCATTCAGCCTGAAACGCCTTATCATAGGAACTGGTTATTACGTCATCCGCGGTATGGATTCTCCCGGCGCCGGCCATGGCAAAATTATGGCCGATACAGGCAAATCCATTGGCCCAGTGGTTTCTCGGATCAGAGGAAATGCTGTTGCTCGTGGTCGTTGTTATGGTGGTGGGTTGTGAAAGGGTATGGTGTCTGGTATTTGGATCCGTGCCGGAAATGATATTATCGGTATGTCCACCCAAAAGAACGAACTTCTTGATGCTCGAGTCTTTTTTACCCCTTCTGACGCCGATAATTTCATCACTGTTGCCGCTGCCCAGCGATAACGATATAATGGTGTCACACCCGTACTTTTTATACATTTGTTTCATCCAGGGAATGACCTCATCTCTGCTGCAGGTGCTCAGCACGTGACGGGTATGGAAACTGCAGAGCTTTCTCTGGAAAGCCTCGACCGAATCCGGGCTCACCCGTTTCAACATATCCTGAAGAACAGGATTAACGGCCTCTGTTTTTTTTGGTGAGGCTGGTCAGGGCTCAGCAGGGTATTATTGGCGGTATTGAGGTTCATGGGTTCCAGTTCGATAAAATCCAGCTTAACCCGGTATTCGGTCATGGCGTGGATCCGTTCCGGGTCAGATTCCATCAGAACCATTTTTTCAAAACCGGCCAGAACGGTGCCGTACTTTTTCATGACCTCCAGGGAGAAAGGAATGACCTCGCCCGGTATGCCGATAAATGGATAAACCCAGTAATACTGTTTTCAGGTCACATCACGGTCCAGAATCTGGAAGGGAATGTTCCGTGATTGCAACAGCTCAAAATGCTCTTTTTGGGCGAGCAAAAGATAATGGGTATCGATATTGTCGATTACGGGAAAATCAACAAACTCGGTTTTTTTCTTGTTTTTTTAATTCTGGCGTGCGCGATAACAACCGGGAAAACGCAGGTGCAAAACAGGTATTTTCGGCCTGAACAACGAGACGTCCTGTTTAAAAAACTTTTGATGTGTCATAATCTGGATACAGCCGAGTACCACCAGGACCGCGTCCAAGGTATATGGTTTTTCTTGTTACCATCATTTCCCCATCGGCGCGGCATTGATGAAGGCGCCACTCCTGAGTCTGGTCAACAAGTCCCCGGTCCACGAAGTAAGTGCTCGTAACGGTTATCGTTCCCACCACAAAAACGTGTTCGCCTTTTTCAATGCGCGTGCCATTCAGCGTATAGTATGTCTTCAGTTCCATGCCGTCCCAGTAGGGGTATCTCCGCACCACATAGGGTATACCGCTCGAGGTAAGGGCAAGAACCTTGTTCGCAACGCTTCTCCCTTCGAACAAAAGACCGGCCATGGTATCCTCAAACGGACAAGGGATGAGATGGGAGGTTGCCCAGCTGTTACGCGGGGAAGATACCGATCCAAACGAACCTATTTCCATGGGATTGGGAATTATCGTCTGTCTGGCGCTGTCCGGGAAATGTCTTTCGTCACCACGGGCATACGCCACCTGCCGTATGCCCGTGGGGCTCTGTTCGAAATAGCGAACAATGGACGAGCCGTCCAGTGAGGTGCTGTCGTTGTCCTGCTGGAAGATTTGGGGGATCACCACGTGCTGTTTCCCGTCGATGAAGAGCAGTTCATGTTTTTTCGTGATCGTGCGAAAGTAGAGGGAATCGGCCCGGACCGAGGTGATTTCCCCGTTTGTTATGACCGTGCATGCCTCTGTTCCGTAAAGAAACGCCGTGTCGCCGGGAATGAGAAGGAAATAGCGCTTGGACAGTAAATAGACGGGATTGTTTTGATCGGGCAGATCGAAACTCGTTTCGTTAATGGAACGTGTCGTTTGGCTGTCACAAAAAGAGAACAAACCGCAGATTACGGAGAGCGCGCAGAAGAGGGCGGCAGGCGTAGCGTTCATGTGATACGTTGATTTCCGATCTTAGTTTTTAACTACCGCGTGAAGCAGGGTGACCGTTTTCTTTTCATGTATTGTGCCGTCACTGTCGCTGCGGCGAACAAACACCTCCGTGTTCCAGTCGGTAATCGTTGCCGGGTCATACGGCACCGTCATCGGCCGGCTGTATTTAAACGTTATGACGATGCTGCCGATACACGTATACCGCAATCCGTTTTCATTATAAGCACCGTTGATCGGGTAATAAAGCGTCAATGAGTAACGGGCAATATTGCTTGAACTCGCGTTCTGGTCGTAATAGGAGAACGCTCTGCCCGGCCGGACCAACAGGCTGCGCTTATCTGCAGGAACAAGAGGCAGCTCGCCCATGAAAAGGGGGGTGACGCTCCAGCTCGTGCCCGTCATATAGGGAAACGGCAAAAACCTTTTTTCTCCGAAACCATTGGGTATGGTTTTGAGGCCGCCGGTGTATTCCTGAAAGGCGATCTGCGACGCTCCGCTTTTATTGAATGAAAAAAACCGCGTCATGCCCTCTGCGGAAAGGTTGTTTGAATCGGGACCCATGCTGAAATCGATTCTAAAAATTCGTTGGCTGCTGAGAAAAAGGCCGAGCATGGAACTCTTTTCTTCACCCGACATGAAATCGACGTGCTTTAATGAGAACAAATCCATGTTGAACCATTGAATGGATGCTTTTTCATAGGGCGTCAGCGGCGATTTCGGTGTGTACGAAGAATCAATGAACACTCCTTCCGCAATCAACCTGTCGAGTCGGTGATTCAGTTTTTCCGCAATGACGGCGACCAGGAGCTCTTCCTTGTGTTTTTTAAAAAAGCCCACGTCCGCAACGGCGGTATTTAATGCGGTTACCACGGTCGAAGCATACTCCGGCGGAGGAACGACGGACAGACCCCGTAGCGTATCAAGGCATGCCCGTATGGCAAAAAAAAGGCTCGAATCGATCGAGGCGCGAAACAGTTTGCCGAGAAAGGTGGATTCATGGTTGCTGAAATGATGACCGCACATATTCCAGCTGGTAATATCGGACTCGACAAATGCAGGCAGCCCGTACATCGAATCGTTGATTTGCAGAATAGTATCCTTACGGCAGGCAATCCGTGCGTAGATGGAGTCGTGCGACGGGGAATCGGGAGTGCCGTTTACCCGGACACTGCACAAATTCACGCCGCAAAATGCAACGGCTTGCCCGAACGCCTTCGTGTTGAATAAATGAAAGTTTTCCATTCTATAAATTAGATTTTCATCGAATCGATTAAAGAGGGTATCGGTAATAACGAGATTGTTGGGAATGGAATTGCATCCGGTTCCCGTGAAATGGACAAGGAAATACAGCGGCGATGCGAAAAAAAAGACGTATTTTGCAATCCGCCGCCACATCGCGATCATAGCGGGAATCTCTGCCGGACCCACGAGTAAACCTGCGTATAAAAAACCGCTTTGCGGGTCGCCACCGGTGGCAAAAATGAACTGGTCTCTATTCTTTGCAACAGCATGATAAACAATATAATATTAAAAGCCATTCTTCGCTTCTTTTTTCGCGACAGAGTCCGTCAGCTGATTTTCAATCTTTTTTGCATTGTTGATATTATATTATTTTGGTGTGGCTGCCGTGGAATACGACGGACGCTGGATTTTTTCTGGATATGCCATCGCGTTGAAAAATCGCTTTCCTGGAATGCTCGATTTCATGAAAAAGGTGCTTCTTTTTTTCTGGGTCACCCCGGTTTTGGCAATCCTCTCGTGCTCGGACCTTCTGAACACCGATGCGCAAAGGGCGGGACCCCCGAGCGGCATAACACTCTATGCACCCGATCGTGTCCTTTCAACCGGATTTACCGTGCGATGGAACAGGACGGCCTCACGGCAATTCGCCGCCTACCACCTTTACTGCGATACAAATTCCGTGCCTTCCGACAGCAGTCCCTACGTTTATAAAACGCTGTATCGCGATGATACCTCCTATACCTTCACCAGCCTGCCGAGTGCAACCACGTGGAATGTCAGGGCACGGGTGTATAACAGCATGTCCTTCTTTGAAAGCAACGAGATAACGGTTACGACGTCAGCCTGCTCTTGCGGCTCATTTTCCAGTACTTTTATGCACGGCATGGCGCTGATTCCCGCCGGCTGTTACAGCGACAGCGCCGGATACGAAGTGACGATTTCCAGGGATTTTTTCATGGATACCGTCGAGGTCACCGAGGCGCAGTGGGCCGAAATAATGCATCCCGACAGTCCCGTGGTTTCGTTAAAACCGCGGACCGATGTGTCATGGTATCAGATACTGCTCTATTGCAATAAGAAAAGCGTGAGAATGCACCTGGATACGTGCTATTCTTTTTCATCAATAAGCTACGATACCCTTGATGGTTCGATTGCCGGGATCAGTGATCTTCGCTGTGATTTTCAAAAAAGAGGGTTCAGGCTTCCGACCGAGGATGAGTGGGAATACACCTACCGGGCGGGGGTACCTACGGATTTTTACTGGGGGAAAAACAGCTCGGTCCGCCCACGGCTAGACAGTATCGTCTATCCCCTTACCCCGCCTGACAGCCAGGAGATAAGCAATTATGAATGGTGGCGCCACGCTGCAAATATCATGGAAGTGCAAGAGGGTGGGGTGAAGCGTTCAAATCCGTGGCACCTTTACGATCTCGGCGGCAATGTCCGGGAATTCGTGTGGAATGCCTGGGATGCCTTTTCACCGAGACTCAGAAGTAACCGCCTTGATTATAGCGGAAAGAGCACGCCCGCAAGCGCGGAGCGCGTCACTCGCGGCGGGGCCTACTTTTCTGGCTCCGAGTGTCTCTCCGCCAATTACCGCATGTCCTGGTGGCCTCCCGATAAAAACTGGGCCATCGGTTTCAGGCTTGTCCGTACCTCGTTGTGATGATGAACACCGACAGACTGCGTCGGAAGAAAATAAACAGTTGCGCGTCAGTTGATCGCGTACCTGGCATCCAGGGCCTATCGGCTGCCTGGCATTGGCGCTGCCGTTTGTGACCAGGCAGGTTCTTCAGACCTGTTTTTCACGGTCAGTTCCCGTCTGTTTATAAAGGGCACCTCTAAATATTACAATTTTTAATGAAAACCTGACCAAACTTGACATAGAGACATAAATCGACAATGTTTACTGAATATT
>JAFGOU010000288.1 GCA_016926315.1 Chitinispirillaceae bacterium | reverse complement strand
GGTCATTTTGAACGTGCAAAACAAATTGCTTATTCGCTTGCAAGGAGGTATAAATGAAAACAAAGAATCGACAACTATGGTTTTCCATCTTTGGGGTTTTGTGTCTCACCGCAACACAGGGACATTCAGAAGCGCTCAGTCCTTCGAAAATGAACCCTGCCATGGCGGCGGTAGGAGAATTCGGGGCGTCGACAAGCGACGATCCTTCGCTCTTTCATCCGCACGAACTGCTTTTCCACGGTGGTGATCTGGATCTTTACGCTTCTGTCGACCCATATTTCAAGGCGGAACTCGTTATTGCGTTCAGCGATAAACAGGCCGATTTCGAGGAAGCGTATATAGAGAGCATGACCCTCCCCGCAGGCCTTAAAGCGCGAATCGGGAAATTTAAGACTCCTTTCGGTAAATGGAACACGGTGCACGGACATGCGTTGCCCGTGATCAATATGCCGCTCTCCTGGGAAAGGCTTTTCGGTGAGGAGGGACTCAATGAATCTGGCGTCGCGCTGTCGGAATTGCTACCGTTCATGCCCACGTATCACGAAATCATTGGAATGGTGCTGAACGGCAGCAATACGACCGCGTTTAATGGCGCTCAAACGCGCGATCTCCTGTACCTGGGTCACATGAAGAATTTCTTTGAACTTGGCGGGTACCGCACGTTGGAAGCCGGGTTTTCCTTTGCGCGGGGTCGGAACAATTCAACTGCTGACCTGTCGCTTTTTTCGACGGCGTACGGCGCCAACCTTATTTTCCAGTGGAAGCACTCCATGTTTCCGCTTGAACGTGCATTTACTCTGTGGAGCGAAGTATATCACAGCCGCCGCGAGACCGCTGATTCAAGCGCAAACGTATCGATCCATCCGTCGACCGGGTTCTTCGTGCTGGGCAAGCTGCAGTTTTTGAAACGATGGTACGCCACCTGCCTGTATGATTACTCAGGCGACCCGCTAAACACAGGTGAAACATTCAATAGCGTCAGCTCCGGAGTTTCGTTCCAGCCGTCGGAATTTTCAGAATTCAAGTTCGAATACCGGCGCGTTATGAGCGATATGGACAACATCAACGCTATAAATGAACTGAAGGCAATGTTGATTTTCACCATCGGTGCGCACGGGCCGCACGCTTTTTAACCATAAGGAGAGAATTATGAACTTTTTAAAACCGTTAATGATTGTTGTAGGTTTCTTTTTTGCCGCTACCGCAGGGCCGCTTAAGGTAATTGCAACATTTCCCGATCTTAAATGGGCCGCAGAACAGATCGGCGGGACAGAGGTAAAGGTCGAAGCGCTCGGCAAGGGCAACCAAGACCCGCATCATGTCGACGCCAAGCCGTCGTTCATGCTAATACTTAACAAGTGCGATGTATTTATCCAGAATGGCCTGGAACAGGAAATCGGATGGGTGCCGCCGCTGCTTGAAGGTGCGCGCAATCCTAAAATAGTAAAAGGCGCGCCCGGATTCATAGATGCTTCGGAAGGAATAACGGCAAAGGAAATACCTTTAACCGCCGACCGAAGTCTTGGCGACGTCCATCCATCGGGAAATCCACATTTCCTCATTGATCCCGTGTGCATGCTGGTTGTCATGGATAATATTTACGAAGGGCTTGTCAGAAACAGGGCGGAAAAACAGGGTTTTTTTAAAAATAACCTGGACGCGGCGCAAAAGGGGCTTCTTGCCAGCCTCGTTGGCGCGGAGCTTGTCGCGGCTATCGGCGTTGATGTCCTTCGTAAGATGTTTGAATCCGGCGAATTCGAACAAAAACTGGGAGAAAACACACTACCGGCACCGCTCGGCGGGTGGATGTTTAACGCAAAATCATTACAAGGCATGAAAATCATCTGCTACCACCAATCGTGGAAATACTTTACCGACCGGTTCGGTATGACGATCGTCGGCTATCTTGAACCGAAGCCGGGAATTCCGCCAAGCGGGGCGCATCTTTTAGCGATAAAAAACAAGATACTCGCCGAATCCATTCCGGTGATCATAACCGATACCTATCATAATCCAAAAACGGGAGAAAAACTGGCCGCCGAGACGCCCGCCAAGGCGCTTTGGCTGCCTAACTTGGTCGGGGGCGTGAAAGGCGTGGAAACCTATCCCGCCCTGATTGAATACAACCTTGATAACATTCTTAACGCATTATCTGAAAACAATGGGAAAGGCCAAAAACCCCGCCGACAAAGGAACCGTTTCGGCCGCGAGAGGTGAAAGTGCGGCGTAAATAGCATAAAATTTCATTCCGTAATGGTTGAAAATTGCCCAAAACATTAGCGCAGTAATAACCAAGAAAGGAATCGAACATGGAAGCATTCATTTTTATGTTACCGGCATTAATCATCGCACTGGTCATAGCCGGCATACACTGCTATCTTGGACTTCATATCGTATCCCGTGGGATCATTTTTATTGACCTCGCCCTGGCGCAAATCGCTGCGCTGGGGTATGCATTTGCCTTGATTCTCGGATATCATATCGGCGATTGGCAGGCGAATATGCTGTCGCTTGCTTTTGCCATGGCAGGTTCTCTTTTATTCGCATATGCTCAACCGCTCGAACGACGAATGCCGCTTGAGGCAGTCATCGGCATCGGTTATGTCATATCAGCGGCCGTTGCGGTACTCGTGTTGTCGTTTTCGTCTTCCGGAACCGAAGACTTTGAAAAACTTGCGATGGGAAATATTCTGGTGGTTTCATGGAAAACCATTGTTACAACGGCAATCATTTATGCGATCGTAGGCGGATTTCACTGGGTATTCCGAAATAAATTCATGGAAGCCACCTTTGATAGAACCGGAACCAGATCGAAACTCTGGGATTTTCTGTTCTATTTTTCCCTTGGTATCGTAGTAACATGTTCGGTGGCCATCGCCGGCGTCATGCTTGTGTTTAGTTACCTCGTCATTCCGGCGGTTTTTGCGCTTGTCTTTTTTGATTCCATTAAAATACGACTTATCTGCGGATGGCTTGCCGGTTTTGCAATTTCGGGACTGGGACTCATTGCCTCATTCAAGTTCGATTTGCCGACTGCGTCCACCATTACCGTAAGCTTTGGGTTGCTGTTCATCATTTCTCTATTCGTTGGCGCTAAAACGGGACGGTTCAAAACAAACGGTACTGCGCGGCAGCGGGAATGATGTTGACTTTTTAGATTAATTGACTGCCGGAGTAAAAGCCGGAGAGAAATATTTCCGGTTTTCATCCGGTGATTTTCAAGATATTTATTTATAGATGACCGAGCCAACTGTATCGCCAAAAAATGCTTTTATCCGGGGAGGATGTATGCGAATTACTTATTTTAGTTTTATAGGTATATTGTTTGTCATCGGTTTAGTGAACAGTTGTGCGCCGACTTTGCCGCACATCGCAAGCTCTCTCGGCACCAAACTTGTTCTGAAAGAATCAAAGGAATATCGCATTGCCGACATTCGCATCGATACCCTTGATAACGATTCCGCCAGGGTTTTCTGCAGAGTCCAGAAAGCAGGTAAACAGGTACGGGGATTTCTTGATGTTGCGGTATTTTCGCCAACGGATGAAATCATATTTCAGGGAAGCGTTCATTCGTCTTACCCATCAAGAGGAGGAACGTATTCTATCGGCGCGATGGGGTTCCCTTTCGAATTCAAGATGCCTCTCACGGTATTGCGAAACAATTCGCTGCACTTGGCCTTTCATAAATACGAATACAAGAAATCGGGGTTTTTCAAAAGCGGGGAAATAAACTATGCACTTTGAATTTCATGTATCAATTAAAATGCGAAAAGAATGCGCCGCCGAAGATAAAGAAATGACATTGCAAGGCAATAACGAAAGCCAATAGACGCGCGCGCGAGGAAATGGAACTCAAACGTAGTGCGGCCCAGCCTGCCCTGCACCAGTCGAAGGGTTCAACTGAATTCTTTCTGAAATGAGGGACCTGCAGAGCCAATGGCAACCTTTTGTGGTATTTCAGAAAGACTTGGTGAACGGAGTGAATATTCCTTAACGTTTAAGTGGCCTTCTTTTCCAATTTAAAATAACCCCATAAAAAGAAAGGAACCTATATGGCAAAGTACGGAAGTTGCCCAAACTGCAATAACAGTAAAAGCGGAACTAAAATCTGCCAACGCCCCGAATGCGGACGTGTTTTTTGTTTCGATTGTGGACCAAGAGACATGTGGCATGGAACGAAGTGCCCATTTTGTGGCGGATGGAAAGGAATACGTGTTTTAGGTAGAATCGAATAAATATTTATTCTGGACAAGTGTGAATTATTTATTAACCACTTGTCCAGAATATTAAATAAGTTGATAAAATTTGGTGTCATATTCTCACAACAGGCCACATATGCCAGCCCCAAAGCTGGCCAGCATATGTTGGCCGAACCGTTGAACTAAGCCGCTACGCGGCAGTTGCGCGCGCAGTATATTGCAGGAATACACGTTTTTTCAGGGAATAGCCCATGTTTCTTCGGCATCGTTGTCCAGGTATCTGTCACAGCGCTCTTCTTTTTAATTAAATTTGAATTTTGCTTAACGGAGCATGGGTATTATACTCATGCTCCGTTAAGTATGATGGTGAAAAAAGTATGCATGAAATGGGTTTAAATATTCCCACATTTCTCAGGCCGCTTTTAATGAGCGTATTAAAGTGTTGAAAGAGAAATAAAGTAGCAGTACGGGCAGCACGTCATACAACAGCTAAAGTACCCCATCGCCGCTATACATTATGGAAATAATCTTTATAGGCGGCAACGGCGTACCTTTAGCACACGTTGTCTTGACAATACTCGGCCCTTGAAAGACAAAGCCGCCGCCGCTGGAAAAGACAAAAATGAAAAATACAAATTTAAATTGTATAAAACAGATTTTTAGGGTATATTTATTGTAAGAACCGTGTTCTTACAAAGGAGTTACCTATGATCAAGCATCTTCAAAAAGTTGGAAATAGTCGAGGGATTGTCCTTGATAGACCTATTCTGGATCTTCTTAATATTCAGGAAAATGCAGCTTTTGAGATAACGCAGGTAAAAAACGGCCTTTTTTTGAAACCCTTGTCTGCAACAGAAGCATATGAAAGGATTTCAAAAAAGCACCGTAAGTCATTGGATAAATTAGCAAAATGACTGACGAACTCCGTTTTCTTATTACTTCAGAAGTAATTGAAATACATGACAAGGAAATGATCTCCGCTGGGGGCTTGTCTGGGATTCGTGATATCAATGCTCTTAAATCTGCTGTAGCTGCTCCTCAGGCCTCATTTAGCGGACACTATCTGATGGATATTTTTGAAATGGCGGCAACATATATTCATTCAATAGCTCAAAATCATCCTTTCCTGGACGGTAATAAGCGGACAGCACTTGCCAGTTCGCTTACCTTTCTTTTCATTAATGGCTATGAGATCGACGAAAGCTATGATGAGGAATTAGCTGATAAGACCCTTGATTTGGTTACCCGGAAAATAACAAAAACAGATTTAGCGGTTTTCCTGAAATCTCGCAGTAAAGAAATAAAATAAAGCGGCGGAGAACAAAGACAAGGGCCGGTTAACAGCATGCAACAGGCCAATGGCACTGCGACCGGAAAGACCGGCCTTGGCCTTCGGCAAATGCCTGGCGTTTAAGGGCACTGTCTCATGTCGCAAAGGCTCCGTCACATTGCCCGACGCCAGGCACTTCGCCATTGGCCGTCCCGTTGTCTTGTCGATACTCGGCCCGGCAGAAAGGCAAATTACGCCGCGCGTGAAAGCGAGAAAAACGATAAAAGGGAAAAACTATGAGAGAAAGATAGGACAGGGCTGTTGGTTTGCATGGATAACCTCGAGCAACAAAGGATATCGATTTCCTGATAGCCGTGCAAAGCGCCATTTTCTGGGGATGCCGTTCATTTCATGTACGCCTGAGTATAAACCGTCAACGAGACAGAGCAGTGTTTTACCGGGTTTTTTGTCGTACGGCGGTTGCCGTTTAATGGATAAAAAAAGAAGCGGAAATATCATCTGTCGCTTTATTCAGGGTACGGCCAGGAGCCGGGAACTGCCATTTGAGTTCCGGGAAACCAGATACACCGCACCCGGCTTTAGTTTGTTCGGGCGGACCGGTTCGCCTGAAGAGCCGGTAACCGCAACCATCTTGCCGTTCAGCGAATAAATCCTGGCACCGTCTTTCCACGACCCGACCTTTGATACGGTCAGCACCTTGTCCGTTCTTATTGCCACGGCCCCTTTGCGGGGAACGAAATCAGCACCGGCGACCTTGAGAAAGGCCAGCGCATACCGCCTGCCGAACTCACGCATACCTGGGGTGTCGAAATGGGCGCGCCACTCATCGTCCGGGTTTCGCGCCTTGATGCCGCTTGCCGACGCCACCGCGCAATTGGTGATTCTCTGCGGGAGTTTGTTGATATAGGGGTTAAGCTGGTAACAGCAGCCGTTTTCGTTCGCATACCGGAGCTCCCCTGCGATAAAAGGGACGCTATCGCTTAACCCGAGGTCGGTTTTAAGGCTCCTGACGACACCCACGACCTTGTCGACCCATCCGTCCCCTCCCCCGGCGTCTGATTCGCCCTGATGGAAAAGAATACCCTTGATGACCCCGGCCTGCTGCGCGGCCCGGCAGCGGGACAGCACGAATCCATACCCGTCGGTACCCACGGTCGGATGGGCCCACGTTGGAATCGGCGTGGTGTTTCCTTTCAGGTAGACGTTTATGCTCTGGCCTGAAAAGGAACAGGGGACGAACCCGATCGTGATATCGTCCCGGATTGAATCGAGCAGGATTTTCCCGAAATAATCCGCAGGCCCGATCCCTTCGCTGCAGTTGTTGTAGGGAGGGAATGCGGTGTACCACCTGTTGAACGTCCGCACCAGCCGGTAACTGGTACAGGCGGTAGATTGTGTGTTGCAATCCATAAAGGCGAGCACTTTTACCCGTTTAGCCTTTGCCGATGAGGTGTCGCAGTCATTAACGTCCCCCGGCTTGCACCCGCCCGCCATGTTCGACTGACCGAAACAGAGATACAGGTGGAAATTGGGGTCCGGTGAGGCTGACGTGTGCGCATGAAACAGCGCCAGCGCACACCCAGCTGTGATCAGTGTTAAACGGGTTAGCATGGTTTCTCCTATTGAAGCGTTACGTTCATGTTCCAGTCGACCCACATCGAGGGCCACTGCGATTTCGGTTGCTGAAGGTCCTGGTCTTTTGCCTCCCATACATCCGTAACCGCGCCGGTGTTGCCTTCGAGGACCCTCTTGTAAAACTCTCTGGCAAGAGCAGTGGCCGAAGCGGGATTGCTGCAATGCCCCGGCGCGCCGCTTTCGCTATACATCCGGAAACCGAAATTATAGGGGACGCCGAGCGCATTCCATACCGGCTCCGCTGCCCAGGCGGAGAGCGCTTCGCAGGTCCCTCCCAGGTGGCACCATTCGTTGGGACCGTGCTGGTTGGTAACATGACATACTGCCCGCGGCGCGATGCAGGCCAGCACCAGGTGTTGATCAAAAGGTAGATTAACGACCTTTGACGGCGATCGCCGCACCCAGTTTGCGGCCTGGGCGACCCATGGTCCGGCAAGTCCATTGTCTTCGAGATTGTCGATACCCTGCGGTTTGTCGGTGCACTGGTAGCTGCTGCCGCCGCTGCCGTGCCGGTACCATTCGCACATCCTGAAAGATGAGGCACCGCCGCCGCCGGATTCCACGATAAGGGTCAGGTCGATTCCTTCGCAGAAGGCGCCGGTGGTCATGCACACTTTCCCCGCTCCCGAACAGCCGGTTACGCATATTTTATCAGGGTTGATGCCGGCGGCAGGGTTTTTATCGATCACCGCGCAGATGATTTTAGCCTGCCAGGCGATGGAAATCGTGGCCGTGATATCGGTGTAGCCGTAAAGGTTCGCGATGGGTGCTGCGTTATGGCTCAGGCCAAGCGTCCGGCAACCGGTCGGAGCGGGCATTCCGCCAAACCCTCCTATCGTCATGAACAATCTATCGCCCGAACCGCTGGTGGCCCAACTGAGATTCTGTGATTTTAAACCGACTTTCACCGTTGCCGATATGGAGCTGCCGCTCACCGATCCGGTGATCTCGTTCGGGTCAGGGGGCATCGGGCCATACAGGTATTTACCTGCCATGGCCAGAATTTCGGCGCGGCGGCAGGCCCACTGCTCTTTTCGTGTCAGTTTGGTGCCGTCATAAAAGGTGAAGGGGTCGGGAAGTTTCGCATTCACCTTTATGAGGCCGGACGGGTCCGGCAGGTTCGGTAGTACGCACAGTGAAGTATCGAGCGAAATGGCAATATTCTGTTTGTCGTAGGAATCAACCGGCATCTTTGTCTCCCGATACCCAGCTTTTGAGGCGATGATGGTATCGACGATACCGACCCCTGCATGTTTTGCAAGGTCAAGCGCACCATCGGCAACGGATTCGTTTCGGACATAGTGCAGGTCTCCGCAACGAACAATCGTCCGGGTGACTGTTTCACCGTTTGATACTATGCGAAGAACGGTGAGTCCAGACCTCAGTTTGGGAAGCAGTACCCGCCGATCTTCCGGGGCAATTCCCTTGAGCGGCACCGATGCGGTTTTCTGGCCGTTGGCGGCATAAAGTTCTATCGTTCCTTGCAGCAAACCTGAACCGCTCAAAATGACCACGCTGTTATTCTCAAGCGTATATCGAAACCCGGTCTTGCGCGGGATCTGCCATTTCGTCATGGTCGCTCCACTGATGGTGAATGCGCCCGCCGCGTTGGTGACGGCCGAAAGGGTCCTCAAATTTGCCAGGGAAACCTTAACGCCCTGAATTCCCCCAGTACCGCCTGTTTTTTTTACGGTCCCGGAGAGCGAGACGGTTTGAGCCGGAGCAATTGAGGCGGCAAACAGGAGCGCCGTTAAAGCCATAACGGTACGGTGCATTGTATTCTCCGGTTTATTAATTTTGGGAAACAGCCACTTGCCTGACTATGGTAATCCCGTCGACTGAAAGAACGGCAAGGTAGGACCCGGCAACCAGACCCGCCCCATGGGGCCTCCATACGATCCGTTTCGATCCAGCGGATTGACAGGTCACCCCGTTTACCAGCCGGCCGTTGCTGCTGAAAACCTTCATGCCAAGCGGCATTTTTGCCAGTCTATCAAGAGTGAGCGCGAGGTCGCCGTTTGGCTGAAACGCCAAGGAATATCCGCAGCCGGTGCGCGATCGTCGATTGACCGTGGAGGCCGACGCCGGCCTGAGCGTCATCATCACGATGCTGTGCGCCGGAAGGGTCACGCTCAATGAGGTACCACTTAGCGTGTAATTCGAGGTCGGCAGTGTCTTTATCGTGACCTGTTCAGCCACATTGTAGTCGTTGTAGCTTGTGGTCGCCGGGCCGTTGATGATCTCTCCGCTGGCCGTGTAGCTGCCGGACATGTTGTTGAGCGTAACGGCAACGGTCTGGTTGGCGGTCGCATGCATATTGCCGAGGCTGATGTGTATCGTTCGTGCGCTGTCGATCGAGGCTGATGCGCTGATCACCGGGATCTGTTCAACGGTCCCGGAGTTAAGGGTCGCGGGAATCATTGTGGCGTTCTGGTGAGGCTTGAGCATTTTATAAACGTAAAAGGTCGGGGTTTTTATCATCGCGGTCGTTGACGGATTCTGCGTCAACATAAGGGAGTGAATGACGTTGACCGGCTGGGCGGAGAGCGCCATGGTAACGCGACGGCAGTGGTTGTTGAAAATATTAAGGTTCATGACGGCAATGAGCGCGTCGCGGACCGTGTTCTGCTGGTAAAAAGTACCCATGCCAGGGATAGCGTCATACCAGGCTCCCCATTCGTCAACGAACAGGCCGACAGTATGGTTAGGGTCCCTGACGTTCATGGCGGCTTCATAATCCCGCACCTTGCCTTCCATGGCATATGCCACCCTGAGCTGGGCATAGTACTGCGCCTCGGTGAAATTCATGGAAGGGCCTTTGGCGCTCCAGTTGGTGACCGCGTAATAATGCAGGGAGACCGCCTCCATCTTTCCCATCAGCGTATTCATGACCGAGGTCACCCATGCAGTACCCTGGCCGCCTTCGGCAATACGGACCAGCTTGCCGTTGTATGACACGGGGATCGCTGCCACGTATTGCTGGTATTTGGTATTGAACTCGGCGACCGTAAGCCCCGCGCCGCAACCGCCCCACTCCTCGTTGCCGATCTTCCAGTATTTGAGCGCGTTTTTCCAGGCAACGGTATCGGCGATGTAATTAAGCCAGGCGGCCATGTCCTGCGGCGTGGCGGTGCGCATGTTACAGGTGATGTACGGCTCGCCATTGATAAGCTGGTTAAGCAGGAAGTATTCCGACGTGCCAAGACCGTTTGTCATTTCGCCTCCGGGCCTCGAACGCTGCGGGCCGATTCCTTCCTTCCAGTCATAGTTCCATACCGCGCACCCGCCCGGCCATTCGAGGCAGGTAATGCCCGCCTCTTTGAAGGCGTTGATTATGTCGTTGCGCATGCCCCTGGTGTTGGGGATGGACGATCCGGTCCCGACATAAAGACCGTTGTAGATATCCCTGCCGAGGTCCTCCATGAGGGCGCCGTACAACGCCCTGTTGATGTTATGGGTCGCCTGTCCGACATTGAGCGTCAGGGTGTTCTGGGCCGTGGCGACGAAAGTGATGAACATGATGCACGCGGAAACAAGCGCCACTGCATTCCCGTAAACTTTTGTATAACGCATGGTGGTCCTTTCAAAAAGGGGACTGGTTCAATAATGTATTTCTAATCACAAGAAAAAGGTGAAGCATGGTCGTCATGATCGCCAGTGCGGACTTTTTCTGATGGGGCTGCCGGTTGCTACCTCGCAAGTTGAGACCGGCGGCCTTTTTAGTTCTGATCCGGATATTCCTTCCCGGCTACTCCTTGATAATCTTCTGCATTCTGGTGGATTTCGGACCTGCGATCTTCAGAAGATAGGTTCCGTTTGTCAGGTTCGTTCCCGCCCGGACGACATCGGTGCCGGCGCCGTTTTCAACAATGCGCCCCCGCACGTCATACATGGTGTAGGTAAAGTAACCGCCATGGTTGATACAAAACGCGCCATCTGACACCCGGACAGTGCCGCGATTGTTCCGCGACTTCTGCCGGACCGCCGTACCGCCGGCGCTGACCAGCGTGGTGACGCTCTGCGCGTCGAGGGATACGGTGAACGAACCTCCGCTCACGCTGACCGTACCGTCGTTCGCTACATTTTTACCCGCCGAGGTGGTATATTTTGTGAAGCCGGTGACTGTCCCGTTCTGCACGGTGAATGTCTGGCTTCTTGCGGCGCTGTTCCTGTTGAGAACCACCACCACCACGTCCGTCCCCTTTTTATAGGCGGTCACGTCGATATTCGAGGCAGGACTGGCCGGAGCGTCAACCCTGATGTATCCGGGACGGATGTATTTTGAAAAATGGGACATCACGTAGCCACGCTTGGTCACATTGCTGTTATCGTCGATCAAGCCGTAGAACCTGCGAATGTACCACCAGATATAGGCGTTGAAATTCGCGACCATGCAGTCGTGGATCTCTTTTACCAGTTTCAGTGCGCCGCTCCAGATATGCGCGCTGTCGGTATCCGAGATGTGCTCGGTCATCCACACCTCTTTGCCCTTCTGGCGCGCCAGCGGGTAGTCGGCAAGACCGCCGCCGTAAATGTGACCGCCGACGATGTCGCATTTCGTCACCGCGGTGGCGTCGTTGAGAATAGCGTCGGTCAATGGTCGCCGGAACTGAAACGACTCGGCCACGATGACCTTAGTGGCGCCGATACCTGAACGGTGATTGTTCAAAAACGAGATAAACTGGGCAGAGGTCCAGTCGCAGGACTCGTATGACACCTCGATGTCCGGTTCGTTCTGGATGGAGACCGCATACAACGGCGCGTTATTCGTCGACAGGTAGTCGCAGAAGCTTTTCAGGTGCGCCGCATAGGCGGCATACGATGAGGTGTTGAGCGACCCGCCCACAATGTTGTTGTTGCTCTTCATGGTCGCCGGCGGCGTCCAGGGACTCGCCAACAGGAGCGCGCCGTGGGATTTTGCCTTGAGAGCGGTCGGAAGCTCCCTGCTGAACTCTCCGGTATTGTGCGAAATCCGCATCCGAAGCATGCTCAGGCCGATCTGTCCCTGGTTGTTGCCGAACGCCTTGTCCGCCTGGGCCGCGGTGAGGTCAGGAATCCAGCCCGGGCAGTTCATGCCGCCGAAGCCGCGGATGTACTGCTTTTCGGTTGCAAGGTTTATGACGGCGCTCTGGGCGGCGGCCCACTGCAGTGCCGACAATACAATGCAGATTCCCCATCCGATGGTGTTCGTGATTCGGAAATGAGCCATTACGGTCTCCTTACTTTAGCGACTGAACGTGAATTGCGGGCCAGGCACCGGTTCTCGCGATATAGGTCTGACGGGAAACCGGCAGCGATGAGAGGGCGTTACCGGAACGTGCCGTCGCGACCCGCGCACCGCGAAGGTCGAACAGGTGGGCTGTCCCGCTGGCGCCTGTGCTGAAAAGATCTCCCGCAATCGATCCATGCCCGGGGTCGGCAAACGCCACGCCTGCCTGATTGCTTTTCAGCACGTCGAGCAGCGCGGTATAGGCCGGCTTTGGCTGATAATTCGTGTTATAGATAAGCGCGTCGCCATAGCCGGAAAAGGTCGAGGGGATCCACGAATGCTTATCGGTAAACCCCCATATCATGAAAGTTTTGCACGCCGGGGTCGCGAGCGCCGCCTGCATGAAAGACCGGTAGACAGCGGCCTGGGCCTGCAGCTTGGTCTGGTCCGACGGCAACTGCATTCTGACGTCGAGTTCGGTAATGGCGATGGTAAGGCCGAGCGCGGCGAAACGGTCGAAATTGGTCTTGATGTTGTTATAGAGCGCCGCTGAGTTGTCAGAAGTCATCTGGTGCGACTGGAACCCGATGCCGTGGATCGGTATTTTGTTGTTGAGCATGGTCCTTATTTTGTTATAGATGGCCGTGGATTTTGCGTTGACCGTGCTGGTGCTGTAATCGTTGTAATAGAGAAGCGCATTGGGATCGGCCCGGTGCGCATAGACAAAAGCGGAATCCAGGTAATCCTCGCCAATGGTGTTTTTCCAGAAGGAGCTGCGCATCGTGCCCGCGCCGCCGTCGTCGAACGCCTCGTTGACCACGTCCCATTCGTATATTTTCCCTTTGTAATAGCCGACCACGCTGTCGATATGTTTTTTCATCACGGCAAGGAGGGTCTGCCTGGTCCAGCTCCCGCTGGCGAGCCAGTTCGGGTTCTGGTTGTGCCACACGAGGGTATGCCCCCGGATCTTCATGTTATTCTCCCGGGCAAAGGCCACGAGCCGGTCGGCGGTGGTAAAACGAAACGTATTCTGTGATGGCTGCATGGCGTTGGGTTTCATCTCGTTTTCGCACACCACGGTGTTGAATTCGCGCTTGAGCACGTCCACATAGGCCTGCTCGTTGTTGTAAAACGCGCTCCCCACGGCCACGCCGACGTTCATGCCGCTCCGGTCAGCATGGCGCCTGAGGTTCTCCTGGGCGTTTGCGGCAAACGACAATCCGGCGAAAACGATGATGAGGACGGTGAGGACGGGTCGGTAAAACATGATTTGGTCTCCTTTATCTCCTTGGATTTACATTTTTTCATTCGGGCAGAGTGAGGGGAAAAAGGCGCCACTGTTTTTTCCGTCATTGATTCCGGGTGATATTCCACCGAATGCGCTTTCCCATGGTGACAACACCGGGCACCTCATAGCAATTGTTGCATGGCGGATAGCGTGTTTCACGGACCCTCCTGCCCGGTCATCTGCCTGAACAGGTCAGCCGCGCTGATTCCCTCAAGCCTGAGGTCGTCGAGCTGGAGCAGAATCGTGTCGACGGTGCCTGAGCTCAACACGCCTTCAAATTCGATCCGGTAGATCCGTTTCGAGGCCATTGCCCAGGTCACGCCAAGGGTCAGCGCTTTGGACGCAGGGAGCACCAGCGAGTCGACGGGGATCCGGTAGTACTGCCAGTTCGTATCGAGGGGAATGACCCTGCCGAAATCCGGCCAGTTACTGTTGATCGAATCGACAAACGGCGATTCGATGCTGACGCGCATGGTGTTTTTTCCCCGGGCCCAGAAAGAGATCGCGGTCATGGCGCTCAAGTCCCAGACGGGTTTCTTCAAACCGATGGGAATGCCGATTCCCGCCCAGGTGGCTGCCGGACTCGACCGCAGGATGATGTCCGCGGCAAGGGAAAAAACGCCCTGGGGCGCGCCGGTCGTGAGGGTTCGCTCCACGGTTGAGGATCCGCCGTCGTTAACGTCGGAATAGTTGTACCAGGACGCGTCGGTAAACTGCCCGAGCGCACTCGCGGCAAAGCCGCCCTCGAAGTCGTCGATGAGCAGGGAGGTGAAGCTCGGGGCTAGGTCGCGGCGTGCAACGGTCTGGTCAGGCGCCAGCGCGGTGCTGCTGGCGATGGCGAGGCCGCCGGAGAGCGACGTAAAGGCCAGGGCATAGGAACCCGGCGCGATTGCGTCAAACGAAAACGAACGGTCGCTTCCGACCGGTACGGCGTAGGCAGTGCCCTCTAGCATGACCGTTGACAGGCCGGTCCCGCCCGGCGCGCAGGAGCCCATGAGCGTGGCGCAGGGGAAAAGCCGCAGGGTGTCGGCGGGCTCGGTCATTTTTCCCATGCGGGAAAAGCTCCTGACCACCATGGCAAAGCCGGGAGCGTCGATCTGCAGGTTGCACGGGCCATCGGGCAGCCGGGCGAACGACACTATTCCGGCATGGTCGGCGACCGCGCTGTCGACCACCGGGGTGCGGTTATTGGCGGCGCACCAGGCCCAGTTGTCGGCGTCGATAAGTCTTACCGTAGCGAACGCTACGGGCAAACCGCTGCTCGACACCACCGCAACGTTCGTGGTCTCGGAACTGTTGCCACCGGTAAGAGAGGTGGTGCACTGTGCGACGAACAGCGCGATGCACGATAGCACGCCGCGGGTGATCCGGAGGCTGAAGCCATACCATCGGGGATGTATCATTTGTCACCCCCGTTCCTGATTTTTGACAACGGAAACGCCTGAAAATTGATCTGGTATACGCGGTCGGCGTTCTGGTCGTTGTTCGCCGTATCGGCAATGGCTTTCCTGCAGTCGGCGAGGATGGCGGCGATCTTTTTATATCCCTGCTCCGAAATTCCCACGCTCATGGTGGAGATATCCCGCACCGGCTGGGGATACCGGTCGATCGCCTCGACGCCCAACCGCATGGTTTCCCGCTGGAAATTCGCCACGGCGAGCGATTTGACGTTGGTGCCGGTCGTGATGGAAGTGCCGGTCAGCTCGTAGCGGCCGGCATCGTTCTTTTTTATCAATCCGAGCCGGGTGAGCAGTTTTATCGTTTTTTTTGCCTGGACCGCGGTGATGGAGGGCGAAGTCATGCGGCCGATCCGGTTGTACTCGTCGCCCATGGAATACATGCCGAGAAGCGACCGCACCGCGGTATAGTACCACTTTGCGTAAAATTCATATTGATCGGGTTCCAGTACGTGCAGGGTATGGTACCCTTTTTTCAGGAGATGCTTTTTAAGGTCGGAAAAAAAACCGTTTCGTTTTTCAACGGTTTTCGCCTGGTTGAAATGCACCAGGATTTCAAAGTATCTCAGCTCCCATTCGTCATGGCCAAGATAGTCGGAAATGGCGTGCGCGGTTTCCTTGGTAATTCCTTTGGCGCCGCTCAACACGTTGGTAAGCCACGAAGAGGAGTTGATGCCCAGCGCCTTGGCGAAACTCCGGTTGGTGACCGGCTCGCCGTTTTCACGCGCGGCATCGACAACGGCTTTCAGGTATTCCCTGAAATCGAGGAAGGAGGAGAG
>JAFGOU010000287.1 GCA_016926315.1 Chitinispirillaceae bacterium | reverse complement strand
TTGAGCCGCATGTCGTTCGGGCTCGTGGCATTGGCAAGCGCTTCGTCCACCGTGATCAGGTTTTTTGAGTACAGGTCCATGATCGCCTGGTCGAAGGTCTGCATGCCGTACTGCTCCCTGCCCCGGGAGATATTGGTGACGATCTCGCCGAGCTTGTCGCTTTCCAGGATGTACCCGCGGATCGCGGCGGTGACCATCATGACCTCTGCGGCAAGGACAAGGCCCTTATTGTCGGCCCGCTCGAGCAGGCGCTGCGAAATCACCGCCTTCAGGTTGAACGCGAGCTGAATCCTCACCTGCTGCTGCTGCTGGGCGGGGAAGGTGTCGATGAACCTCCCGATGGTCTCTTTCGCATCGGTGGTATGAACGGTCGACATGACCAGATGCCCGGTTTCCGCCGCTCGGAGCGCTATTTCCATGCTTTCGGCGTCGCGCAGCTCGCCCACCAGGATAACGTCGGGGTCCTGCCGCAGCGCGGAGCGCAACGCGCAGTGAAAATCCAGCGTGTCGGCTCCCACTTCCCGCTGTTCGATCGACGCCAGGTTGTCCTGGTGCAGGAATTCGATGGGGTCTTCTATCGTGACGACATGGCATGCCCAGTTGTTGTTGATATGAGCGATCATGCCGGCAAGGGTGGAGGATTTTCCCGATCCGCTGATCCCGGTGACCAGCACGAGACCCCGGTTCGAAAGGGCGATTTTCTTTACAACAGGCGGTACGCCGAGTTCGTCAAGCGACGGTATCGAGAACGGGATGATGCGCATGATGATTGAAACGGAACCGCGCTGCTTGAAGACATTGACGCGGAACCGCGCAAATCCCTGGATCGAATAGGAGAGGTCTATCTCATGCGTTTCGTCGAACCGTTCCCAGTGCTTCTCCCCGACCAGATGGCGCGCCAGCTCCTCGGTATGCCGGGACGAAAGCGGATCGGCGGTGGTCGGATACATGGTGCCATAGATGCGCCGCAGCGGCGGACGGCCGACCTTGAAATGGATGTCGGAAACGCCTTCGGTCACCAGTGACTGCAGATACGCATCAACGCTCATGGAAACAGGTCCTTGCTGAATTGGCAATGCCGGTCATTGAATATACGCAAGCCGTGAATGTTCCCGCAAAAAGGTTTTACCTGTATATTGTAACTTATTGCGGAATAAAAGTCAGCACCGTATCCTTCCGCATGGCATGAGCAAAGGAATGCGCTGAAAACGCCCTTCAGGTCCCGCGCGGCGGCGGCGAAGCGAGCTTCCCCTGCACAAACCCTTCTCGCCTGCCTGCCTTGACCCGATGCATCGGGAAAAATGGCAGGGTATATCAGCTCTCCCTGTGGACATCAATGTCCATGGTAATTGATTTCTACCAATAATAATCAGGCAATACCGCTTTTTCCCCTTATATTATGGATAATGGTATTCCCGTTAAAACAACGGTACATTTAACCGCTCAATCGATGCAACTATCCATAAAAACAACATTTTACGGGGAGGTCGTATGTTGAATCGCCTGATGGTCATTACCGCCCTCATCTGCCTGGTATCCTGGTCACTGAGCGTTGCCGGCGAAGATTCCATGCAACCGGTGCTTGACGCCTGCGGCAATGAAACCGGCAGCTATAATGTAAACCCGGACCCCAACGGCGATCCGTGGATCGTCACGCCGCTCGTCGAGACCCCTGAGGTACGGGCCCGGATCGATGCGCTTCCCGAGTGGGAGCCGCGCGATAAAGGCAAAGCGCTGACCCTTCCCCGCGCGGTCAACCATTTCAGGGAACCGGAATTCCATCCGATTTTCAGCCAGAAGGGCGGAAGCTGTTCCGCCGCAAGCGGCACAGGGTATGTTTACACATGGGAAGCAAACATCCTGACCAGCACGCCGGCAACGACGAGCCGGTGCATGTACTACTACGGGTATAATTTTCTAAACAACGGCAACACCAGCAGCGGCATCTGGTGGTACGATGCCTGGGACATCATGAAAAACACCGGCTGCGTCCGTGAGGAGGACTGGCCTTCACGGCTGGGGAGCGAAACGGGAACCGAGTGGGCAAACACCTACGCCGCCTACCATAACGCCAATTTCGACCGCTGCTCAACGTATTATAAAATCACCCAGCCTGGAACGGCAACCAATCTGGAACGCTGCAAACGCTGGATCTACGACCACGGCCGTGGCGACCCCAAGGGCGGCTGTCTCGAATTCAATGCAGGCACCAATTTCGCCATCCAGACCATACCCTCGGGCTCGGCCGAAGCGGGCAGCAAGATCGCCACCGCCTTTGACGGCCCGAACACGATCCATGCGATGATGTTCGCCGGTTACAACGACGACGTTTACATCGACGCCAACAAAAAGGGCGCATTGCTGCTTGTCAATAGCTGGGGCACCTCATTCGGCGACCGCGGCGTTCTCTGGATTCCCTACGATAAATTCGCGAGCGAAACCGAAGTCTACTGCCTCGAAGTCGTCAAGCATATCCCTCGCCTCGAATTCAAGGTAGCCCTCCAGGGATACGGAAAAACCGGCGGCAGCTTTACCTCAGGGTTCGCCACCAGCACCACGGCCACGGCTCCCACCACCACGCAGACCTACGGCAGGGCGTTTGCCGGCAATACCGGCACGTTCACCGGGGAGATCGGCCTGGATATTACCAAGGCATGGCCTTCATTTTCCGCCAACAACAACGGCACCGGCAAGTTCTTCCTGCAGTCCAGGGGTACCGGGACCATCTCGGCGCTTTCGCTCATGCTGTACGACGCCACGGGTAAAAACCTCCTTCGGGAAATACGTTGCACCCAGACGAATGTCTCTCTGGGCACCACCATGACCATCGTGGTGGAAAACGCCGTGGGTATCGCCGACCCGCTTGCGAATCCGGCGCCGAAAACCATGGCGATCCGCCAGGTTGCCGGCACGCATGCGATCTACATTCCGTACAATGAGAGGACCGGCGTTTCGGTCAAGGACCTTCGCGGCCGTGAACTCGCTTCGTTTGTAAGCAACGGCAGCAACTGGTATAGCCTGCCGTCATCACTGCAGTCGGGCGTGCATATCGTTACGGTCAAAAACGGCGGAGTACGGCATGTTGAGAAGTTGACCACCACGAGATAATCCACTGCCCTTGCAGAGGGTAAACCATTAAAGGAAGAGAAACGCCCGCGTAACCTGGTTACGCGGGCGTTTCGTTTTGAAATCCTGCAGGTTTTTAAAAAATATACCGGATACCGATGCCGCCGCCGACATAAATATCCGTCTCCTCCAGCAGTTCTATGCCCGGAGCGAGTTCGCCGAACACCTCGAAATTGGGATGAAAGCGGATCTGCAATCCAAGAGGAACCCTGACGCCAAAACCGAGGTGATCGTCATTGATACCCATAAACAGCCCTCCGCCAAGATACCATCGCAATGGGTCCTGCAGCACGTTGTCGATAAAGATATAGTCGGCATGCACGTACATCCGGTTGTCATGAAGCGACCATGCAAAACCCAACACCGGAAAATGGTCGATACGCAGGCTGACCCCGGTCGGTTCGCCGAGAATGATCCCTGCCGCGACCTCCGCCCCGGCCCTTGGCGCGAACGAAAGCAGGACCATGCCTGCCGCCAGCGTAAAAAAACATCGTTTCATACTCTATCCTTTCTTTTACGCGGGTACCTGGCGCCATACGACAGGCGCTCTCCTGCTCCCGCTCTCCGGAGAAGCGCCTGTTTCATCAGAACTGACTCCTGACAAAAAACCCCGTTTCTCCCGATAAAATATCATATGCGAAAGTCGCCTGAACACCTCCATCGAACAAAAACTCCGAAACGCTTTTGGTCAAAACGCTCAGCATGACCTGATGC
>JAFGOU010000286.1 GCA_016926315.1 Chitinispirillaceae bacterium | reverse complement strand
TCGAACCTGGCGTCCGAAGTCATAGCAGAAAAATGCGCGGGCGAAAAGCCGGCGTCCGACGGCGAGATTCTGGAAGCGGTAAAGCCGGCGCTCATCGCGCACTTTCAGCCCGCCCTTATCGGCCGCTGCAGGGTGATCCCTTTCAGGACGCTCTCGAAAGAGGCCTTGTCGGGTATTGTAGGGCTCAAGCTCGACAGGATCGCGCGCCGTATGCACGACGTGCACAAACTGGCCTTCAGCTGCTCGCCCGCGCTCGTGGAGCAGATCGTCGAGGCGTGCTCGTCGGGCGAGACCGGCGCGCGGGCGGCCCAGACCATCATCGACCAGTCCATCCTGCCCGGCATGGCGCGCCAGTTATTATCACACCTGGGCGAGGAGGGCAGGAAATACACCCGCGTGCACATCGGCACGGCCGAAGGCGGGGAGTTCGAGATCGTCTTCGGGGAAGAGGGGGACCTGGAAAAGGAAGAGGCGGTCAAGGGCAAAGAAAAAACGCCGGAAGCGAAAGGGGCAAAGGAAAAGAAGGGGAAAGCCTCGAAATGATATTCTTCTCGTCGCGGTTGCGGAATCCGCGCGACGTGCCGTCGTCTGGACCGGGGATTTGAATAACGGGCGGATTATTGGCGGCGTTCAGATTAGAAACCGGTTTATATGGTCGGGAGTCATTAATGAGAGAGTATGTATAATGTAAAAACGGGAGGTGCCGATGGTAAAGATCCACTCATGGATGCCGCTGGCGGTCGGCCTAATGCTTGCCGCGTGCTTCAAGGACCCTGCGGGAGGAGAGGACACGACTGCGCCGTGGGGCGGGCCGGTGGACACGTCCGGTCCGGCATCGGTTGTCAAGCTCATGTTCATCCACCATTCAACGGGGTCCAACTGGATTGAAACGGGGTACGGGAACCTCGGCGCGAGCCTCAATGGCTGCAATATGTATGTCACCGAGTCCGATTACGGGTGGACGGTCGCGTCGGTCGCGTCCGGATGCGACACCATTATCGGCGACCACACCGATACGTGGGACTGGCCCTGCTGGTTCAACGATACGACCATGCCGTTTGTCTATGCGAACACGCACCACGAGGACTATCCGGCGAACACCATGGCCGATCCGGGAGGGGAGAACGAGATCGTCATGTTCAAGTCGTGTTTTCCGAACAGCGATGTGGGCGACGACATCGCGGACGAGCAGGCGCTGTACAACGGCCTGCTCCCGTATTTCGCCGCGCATACGGACAAGATGTTCGTGCTTGTCATCCCGCCGCCCATGCAGTCGATCTCCAATCCTGCAAGGACCAGGGAGCTGTCCAACTGGCTCGCTGACCGCTGGAACGGCTGGCTGGCAGGTTACAACGGGGGAAACGTTTTCGCGTTTGACTACTACAACGTGTTAACTCACCCTTCGAACCACCACTGCGTGCGTGACGGTTACGAATATCACGTGGTAGCCGCCTTACAGAACACGCTGTATTACCCGTCCAATGGCGGCGACGACCATCCGTCCGCCGTCGGCCAGCAGAAAGCGACCGACGAGTTCGTGCCGCTGCTGAAGGCGTGGTATCATCAGTGGAAGGATTGAAGCGGATTTTAGCAAGTCTGGAAAATATTACAGCGGATGCCGGGCCGGCGGGCGCCGGTCATTCGCCGCAGGAGAACGTGTCCGTAGACTATATGTCCAAGCCTCATTGTTGAATACGGTTAAAAAGCATTTCAGGATTATTGCCTTTACAAATACATTTTACCTTATGTATAATTAACGGTTTAACGGACGGTAAACCGTTCCGTCTTTAATCCTCGGAGGGGAACATGAGAGAAAAAACCATCTTTGCGGGTATCATCGCAACGGCGGCGTTTTGTATCGTCTGCGGCAATACGGCCGATTCCGAAGACGATACAATGCCCGCAGGTATGAAGCTGATTTCCGGCGGGACATTTTTAATGGGGGAGGATTCGTGGTATCAGACCTACGGAACGGTTAATACATTCGGGGAAATCGTCCGCCAGGTGACGCTCTCGGCGTTCCATATGGATACGACCGAGGTGACACAGGCTGATTATCAAGCGCTCATGGGGGTGAATCCCTCTATGCAGCAGGAAGATGCGAGACCGGTGGAAATGGTGACGTGGTTTGACGCGGCGCTGTACTGCAACGCGCGGAGCAGGCGTGACGGCAGGGATACCGTTTACCGTTATACCGGTATTACCGGGACTGCAGGGGCCGGCAGTTCGTTGGCGGGGCTGGCCATTGACTTGACCAAGAACGGCTATCGTTTGCCAACAGAGGCGGAATGGGAATATGCATGCCGCAGCAACACCGCCACTGACTGGTGGTGGGGCAACGATACCAACGGATGGGGAGAGCGTTCGTGGTCATCAAACAGCAGCGGATATACATCTCACCCGGTGGCAACCAGATTGGCAAATACCTATGGCTTGTATGATATGACGGGCAACGTGTCTGAGTGGTGCAATGACTGGTACGAGAGTTACGCGGCAGGCGAGGCGACTGACCCTGCAGGAGCGGCAACGGGAACATATCGTGTCTTTCGCGGGGGAGCATTCGATAAACCGGCAGGTTTTGACCGGTCCGCTTACCGTATTCACTCCGTCCCGGAGCTCAGGGATAATTGGAAAGGGTTCCGCTGCGTCTGCCAATAAAAACAGTTGCCCGCGTAATTGGTGTCGACGTAATTGGTTCGATTCAGGTGACAGGGGATAATCCGCACGATATAAATTTTCAACTATGAGCCTGCGCTTCAAACTAACGCTTTTCACCGCGCTTTTCGCGCTCCTTGCGTCCATCGCTATCCTCAGCATTTCGGTTCAACAGACACTGGCGCGAAAAAACAAGGACATTGAAAGGATCACCTATCTCAGCGAACAGAACCCGGATATATCAAAAGTATTCATTTCCCGTATCGAGGAGATAAAGGAACATACCACGGAGATAATCAGGGACCGTATCGTTTTTTCGGCCCTGCTCCTCGTTGTGTTCGTGATAGTGATCTTCCTGTTTTCCCGTAACATCACCGGTCCGGTGATGAAACTCGTAACTCTTGCGGAAGAGATCACCGCGGGGCGGAAAAGCTACTCGGAACGCATTACGCTCAAATCGCGCGATGAGATCGGCAGGCTGGCGGACAGCTTCAACACCCTTCTCCAGCATACGGAGAATTCATTCGCTAAAGTCAAAGAAGCGGCCGAAAAATACCGGGAACTGATCGAAAACGCCAACAGCGCCATTATCAGGGTCGACGATAAAGGAAGGGTGCTGTTCTTCAATGAGTATGCGCAGCGATTGTTCGGTTACCTGCCCGAGGAAGTCATGGGCTCCCGTCTGGATGGTACTATCGGGAGAGAAGAAGCGTCCGGTAAACCGTCGGTATTTGAGACGCTTAGAAAAAAACCGTACGTTGAACTTGAGCATAGGACGCATAATGGAAGTTACCTGTGGGTGGGGTGGACAAACCGCCCGATAATTGACAAAGAAGATAACCTGCCGAAGGAATACCTTTTTGTGGGCAGCGATATCACCGACAAGAAAAAGGCCGAGAAATATGCGGAACTCGAGCAGAAAAAACTTCTTCAGGCGGACAAGATGATGACCCTCGGGATCCTCGCCTCGGGGATCGCTCACGAGATAAACAACCCCAACAATTTCATCATCCTCAACAGCCAGAACCTCGGCGAGTTATGGAATGACATGAAACCGGTTCTGGACAGTCATGCTGAAGAGAGGCGCGATTTTACCCTGGCGGGTATTCCTTATAATGAGATCCGGCAAGATATCCCGGTGCTTACCCAGGGAATCGTCGACGGGGCGCGCCGGATCAAGTACATCGTGGATTCTTTAAAGGACTTCGCACGCCAGGACTCTGGTGACTTTAGAGAAAAGGTTGAAATATGCAAGGTCGTTGAGGCGGCGCAGCTCATCACCGGCAATCTTATCAAGAAGACGACCAGCAGGTTTTCTTTCGACGTCAAGGGCGAACTGCCTCCTGTACGCGGGAATTTCCAGCGCCTTGAACAGGTTATTATCAATCTGCTTACCAACGCCTGCCAGGCAACCGATAAACCCGAAAAACCGATAACCGTCGCCGCAGAATATCTATCCGAGTCGCATTTGATCGCCGTGTCGGTGTCGGATCAGGGGCAGGGTATTTCCCCTGAGCACTTAAAAAACATATTCAACCCTTTTTACACCACAAAACGCGAAACCGGCGGCACGGGGCTCGGCCTCGCCATCGCGTTTTCAATAATCAAAGACCATGGCGGTGAACTTAAAATAGAATCGGACAGAAACAACGGAACCACGGCGACCATGCTGCTGCCGGTCGACTGATGAACAAGGGAAGAGGCGTTCGATGGCCAGTACTTCATTATATCCCGTATTGATCGTTGATGACGAGGTCCAGTTCCTCCAAAGTGTCGCAATAACATTGCGTATGGCCGGCCTGGAGGTGACGACCTGTTCCGGAGGAAATGAGGCGCTTGCCGTCATTGCCGGTCGGCGATTCGGCGTCGTCATCCTCGATATCCTGATGCCGGAGCGGTCCGGAGCGGATCTTCTTCCGGAGGTCAGGAAGATATCGCCTTTTTCACAGGTCGTGATGGTGACGGCGGTTAACGATGTCGGAACGGCGGTCGCCTGCATGCAGAAGGGTGCGTTCGACTATCTGATAAAACCGGTAGAGAAAGACCGGCTGATAATGACCGTGAGACGCGCTCTGGACATGGCGGAACTCGGGGCCGAAAACAGACTGCTCAAGGAAAGGCTCCTCAGAAACCGTATCGAGAGTCCGGAGGTGTTTGAAAAGATCGTTACCCGCAACGGCAGAATGATTGCCGTTTTTCAGTATGTCGAGGCGATCGCGCAGACCAGCATGCCGGTGCTGATACAGGGAGAGACCGGCACCGGCAAGGAACTTATCGCGCAATCTATTCACCGGGCCAGCGGCCGCACGGGAAAATTCGTTGTCGTCAATGCCGCAGGGCTCAATGACCAGCTTTTCTGCGATGCGCTTTTCGGGCACGAACGGGGAGCGTTCACCGGCGCAGAATGTAAACGGAACGGATTGGTGGCGGCATCCTCAGGCGGGACCCTGTTCCTGGACGAAATAGGGGAGCTGTCCGCCGAGTCGCAGGTAAAACTGCTGAGACTTTTCGAAGACCGGACCTATTATCCGGCGGGTTCGGACGCGCAGCGGACCACCGATGCCCGGTTCATCGTGGCGACCAACAGGGACATTGTGCAACTCCAGAAAGACGGGATTTTCAGGACCGACCTGTATTTCCGGCTCGAAGCCCATAAAATCGAACTGCCGCCGCTCCGCGAGCGGAGGGAAGATGTGCGTCTCCTTGTCGATACCTTTATTGAGGATGCGGCCGGAGAGCAGAAAAAAGAACCCATCGCGGTGCCCGAAGCGGTCTATGCGCTGCTGCAGGAATATCCGTTTCCGGGAAACGTCCGGGAATTGCGGAACATGATTGTTGATGCGGTCAGCGTGGCACGATCCGCGGTCCTCGAGGAGTCGTATTTCCGGGAACGTCTGAAGAACCAGCAGGCGATATGCCCTGATGCCTCGCCGTCGGATCGCTTCACCAGAGAAGGTATTTCCCGGTGGCCGCAGCTCCCCTCGCTCAAAGAGGCAGAACAGCTGCTCATCGAAGAGTCGCTCAGGCGTTCAAACGGCAATCAGACCCTTGCCGCGCAGTTATTGGGATTGACCAGGTCGGCCTTGAACAAGCGGCTGACGCGGGCCAAGGATACCGAAGGTGACAAATGATTTTTTCCCTGTTCGGTCCGGCGGCCGCGATTACATTAACAACGGTTTTTTAAGAAGAAGAACATGGCGATCGCTTGTGCGTCGCCGTCAGGAAGATCCGCGTGTCTCATGGGTAAGGTGATCCGGCTGCTGCCGTGCACAATAAACAGTGTGAGTGGGGTAGGCGAACTCAATGCCTGCTTTTTCAAATTCGTCTCTTATCTTGAAATTGATCTCCTGCTGGATGTCCATGTACGTATTGTAATCCGGCGATAATACATAATATGCCGCCTCATAGACGAGCGAAAAGTCGCCGAACTCCTTGAAATGCGCGCGGTCAAAACGTGTGTTTTTCACCGATCCGACGATCGAGGCGATGAGAAGCGGTATTTTTTTCAGGTGCTCCTGACTGGTTCCATAGGTCACGCCGATACTGAAAACGATCCTCCGCTGTTCCATCTTTTTAAAATTCCTGATGCGCGAATCCGTGAGGTCGGTATTACGGAAGACGAGGAGCTCTCCGCCGAGGCTGCGTACCCTCGTGCTTTTTATCCCGACGTGTTCCACCGTTCCCATTAAGTCGTTTACGATTACGAAATCACCGACTTCAAAGGGACGGTCAAGCAAAATCATGAAATAGGAAAAGATGTCGCCGAGCATGGTTTGGGCGGCCAATGCCACGGCGATGCCTCCGATGCCAAGACCGGCCACCAATGTTGATATTTTCACCCCAAGATTATCCAGAAGGACTATTATGGCGACTGCCCACACAACGCCCTGAACGCCCGCCCGCAGCGCTTTCAATGACTGCCCTTGTGCACCGGTGGCGGAAGGTTGTTTCCAGCGATGTTCAAGGAGAAAAGAGATCAGGGCCAGAAGGGCCCTTACCGCAAAGAAAACCAGAAGAATAGAAACGGAAATATGAAAGATCTTCCGAAGGGACTCGTTCATCCAGAGTCCCTGAACAGAAGCGTACAATGCCGCGACGATCATGAAGGGAATGATATTGCTTTCGATGCCCGGAGAAAGGATTTCGTGGAAGACATGGCGGGTTGGAGCGATTTTTTTTCTCAAGCGTGCGATTATGACGTATCTGAATACGACGATAGCCAGTAACGCCGCGGTGAAAACGGCGACGCTCATTACATATCGTTCGACGGTATTCCCAAAATATGACTGATGCAGTATGTCGGATATGACCATGGATGTTCCGCCCTGGTTACCGGTAACTTTTGTTAGACCCTATTCATCGTTATAGCAAAAAATATACCTCTCGGAGAACCGCTGCCGGCGTGAAAGGCGTATTCCCTGCCCGATTTCTTTCAAGGACATTAGTCTCTTTCCGGGACATTTGTCCCACGGTTCACAGCCGGAGTTATCAGCGTTTGACGATATCATTCCGTTTCGCTGCCGCCCTTTACCAAATATGCCGCTTATTGCTGGACTGATTGATCGCACTTTTCTTTAAAAGCAAGCCTGTGCTGTTGGCATAAAGATTGCTTTTGATAAGCGTGCGGATAACTTGTATATGCGAAAGGAGATAGAAATGAAAAGGCCTTATGTGATTTTCGTGGTTTCTGCGGTGGTCATAGCCGGGGTTTTTTTTTGTTTGAGTGGATGCACAAAAAAAGAAATTAAAACGACGGTTCTGCCGCAGCCCGAACCGGTGAAAGATACGGTAGCGGCGGAAGTCCTTGTTCCGGCACCCGAACCGGAAATCGACAGCGCTGCAATTATCGATGCGTTGCTGCGGCAGGCATTGCAGAACATCTATTTCGATTTCAACAATTTCGACCTGAAGACAGAAGCATTGAATCAGTTGACAGCCATCGGAAGTGTTCTCTTGGAGCATCAGAACATTATTATTATGATTGAAGGTTTCTGCGACGAACGAGGTTCTTCAGAGTACAATGTGGGGTTGGGAGAAAATCGTGCAAAGGCCGCAAAAAAGTGGCTCGTTGCTTATGGCATTGCCGATTCAAGGATACAAACCACATCGTACGGGAAAGAGCGTCTGGCAATTGAGGGCTGTGTTGACGAAACATGCCACCAGAGAAACCGCAGGTGTGAATTCAGAATGATTTCATCCGGGATCTGATCGAGGTGCAGGCACGATATGATACGCAAGGCAGACGAGTTCGACAATAAAGCGGTTTATGCCGTCGACGGCGAAGCGGGAAAGCTTCATGGATTTTTGTTCTACGATGAAGACCGGTCGTGGAAAATACGTTATCTGGTAGTGGCATTGGGAAACGGGATGAAAAGAAAAGGGATGTTGGTTTTATCGGCAACCTTCGCATCATTCGACGGCTCGTTGTTGAGGGTGGATCTGAGCAGGGATGACATTGACAAATGTCCTGTCGGCAACTTGACCGGCGCCGTTGCTGTGCGGGGAAAGGGCCGGGGGGATGCGTCTCGTGACAAGGCGCGATCGAATCATTTCCTGTGGCGTTGTTCAGAACCGATATTTTTTCCCGCAATGACAACCGTTGATGACCCGGACACGGACAAAAGACACGACCTGCCGCTTCGTTCGAGTAATATGATAGCGGGTTATGGGGTCAGGACGTATGACGGTCCTGCCGGACAAATCGAGGATTTTCTTATTGATGACCGGTACTGGATCATCAGGTTCCTTCTGGTCAGACCTTCCTTGAAGCTGGGCAACGGCACACGTCTTGTCTCGGTATATATGGCTGAAAAGATAGATCCGGCAGGGGAGGTCATCTTCCTTGAGTGCGGGAGTGATTATATGATGCGTTGCAACATATTTGATCCGGAATCGCACGTCAATGTCAGCTATGATGACTTCCTTAAGAGATACTATATGAGGGCACAGATGGATAATTTAATCCGGATTTAAATATAGTCAGGATAGTCAGGCAATTTTTAAGGCAGCAGGGTCTTTTTATGATGCGGAGAGCCAGTGAGGTTATCAATATGCCGATCGCGGCCGTAGACGGAACAATCGGCAGATTGTCCGATTTATACTTTGACGAACGGTCGTGGCGGATTCGCTACCTGGTGATAGAATTGTCTGCCGGCGCTGCTGCAAAGGAGGTGCTTGTCTCACCCCTTGCATCATCGCCATCCGGCGACGGAAACCTTGAGGTCAAATTGACTAAAGATGAGATTTGCCGTTGTCCCGACCGGAGTTCATCCACCCCCGTCAGCATGCAGCAGAGAGAGAGTTCCGAATTGCTTTTTCATATTTCACAATCGCTGGACAGTTATAACCGGCATTTCGGGCCGGTGATATTTCCCCCTGTTTCTTCAATGAATGAGCGGGAGGATGGGAAAAATCAGAACGATCGTTTCTGCTCTGTCCGCACATTTTTAACCTGTAATGCAGCGACAGCAGACGGCATAAAATACCGACTGGAGGACATGGTTTTTGACGACCGGTTCTGGGATATCAAGTTTCTTCTCGTGAGTCCGGACGCCAGCTTAAAACAGGAGATAAGGCTGCTCGTCGCTTTCTGGGTTGACCATATAGAATGGATAAAAAAGACCGTGTTCCTCGAGTGCAGAAACGACTATATGACACACTGCCCGGCGTTCGATCCCAAAGTTCATGTAAATGTCAGTTACGAGGATTTTCTTGACCATTATCAGTCTCTGTCGGGCAGGGAAGCGATCGGTGAGTAAACCGGCTGCGGAAAAGGCCGTTTTTGTTCGTATACATGGAATCTGCAATCAGGATAACGCGGTTTGACAAGCATATATTCTACCAGCTGTTTTAAAGTCTTCCTTGGAAAGGGGGTTTAATTATGAACGTGCGAAAAATCGGGAATAGCGGGAAAATAGCGGCTGTTATCATCGCCTGTTGCATGATGGCTGCCGATGGCGAGCAAAAAAGGTCCCTTTCAACGGCCCGGGCCGCGTCGCCGAAATGGTTTTGTATCGCAGTGGATCCGGTCGGCATCATTATTGATTATAAGAAGGCGCAGAAGGGGAAAAGCAGTTGCAGCGATACTTGCTCCTCGGTATGGTTTCACGACAGCTATGGATATAAGTTGTATCTGAAGAACGGCGATTCCGTTCGGATTTGCCCGAAATGTCTGATCTGGGGGAATTTTTTAGAGTTCCAGGGGAGTGATAAGGTGAGGGGAAAAAGTAAAAAGCATTCAAGCAGCCAGGAGACGGTAAAAAAAAGCGATAACATAAAAAAGGAAAAGAAGAAGAAAAAGAAATGACGGCCGGCGGTTCGGCATTCGGTTGTTCGTGCGTCGATGAATTTAAGGGGACTGCACATATCGTTTACCCGATATCCCGACGATTCACACGGGAAATTAAACGCCTTTTTGCCTATTTGAAAAGAGGGTGATGTATGAAACGGGCCAAAATCGTATCGCGTGCAAAAAAAAGGGGGATTAAGGATATGGATCATGAGGAAAAGGCCGAATTGATCCGTTTGATTCAGATTGAAGAAGGCGGCAAGCCGTGTTATTCTACCGGCGTCGTTGATTGCCCGGAAACGGATTGCTGCTGGCGTGATGAGTGCCTTGGGGAGCAGGAGTAGCCGCGGTTGACACTTCTATCGGGCTAACGGCTTTTCCGCGACGGCAGGAGAGTCCGCCGTGGACGCGGAGCAGTCCCGTTTGACGCAGGGAAAAGAAGCGAGTATATTGAGTCGCACCAAGACCATGGAAAACACCGCCTTCGTCACCGACCGCGAGATCTACGAGAAGGTCATACTCAAAGCCGTCCCTCAATGCACCAAATTTCTCTGGCTGGCGACCTCAGACCTCAAGGACCTTTACATTCATAAAGGCAGGACCATGGTCCCGTTTCTTGAACTCCTTGCCGACCTTGCCTCGGCAGGTGTGTCGATACGGCTGCTGCACGCTAGTGAACCGGGACCGGCGTTCCGCAGGGATTTCGACCGCTTTCCCGGTCTGATCGGCGGGATGGAGCGGATCCTCTGCCCTCGCGTTCATTTCAAGGCGGTGGTGGCCGACGGCAAATTCGCCTACAGCGGCAGCGCCAATCTTACCGGCGCAGGCATGGGCGCGAAAAGCGTCAGGAACAGGAATTTCGAGTCGGGGTTCGTCACGACCGACAGGCATCTGATCGAAACAATCATGGACCAGTTCGACCGCATCTGGATGGGCCGGCATTGCACAGAGTGCGGACGGAAGAAATACTGCGCGGATTACCGGGACATTCTCGATGAGCGCGGGCCGAGGTGAAAGACTGCTTTATGGGTTTTCTCCGTGGTGCCGTCCGTTCTGCGCGGCGAAAGCGTAACAGTAAAAATATTTCTGCCAGGACGAATCGGTCGAGCGATAGGCGTTATCAAAGGCAAAATGGTCGGCGAGGGCCTCCCGGGCCCTGACTATCTCTTTCAATCTGCGCCTGTTTTTCTCGTCGCCGATAGTCAGATCCAGCAGTTCCAGCGCGCGTTCAAAAGCCCGTCTGCTGTAATCTTCATTGCCTTTTCTCTTCCAGTTGAGCGTCCGTTCGATTTCGCCGCCGACGTTGGCCATCTGCTCTAAAAAAGGCAGCTTCTTCCATCGTCCGGCCGCGAGCTCTTTGTGCTGGAAGGTCATGCCACCCGCTTTCTGACTAAGGCGGTTATTTTTTCCCTGACTGCCGGGTCTTCGACCCCGCGGCTCCGGTTATTCTGCCTTGGCCGAAGATTGATGAGTGAATCAAATTCGATGAAATCGGGCGCGTTCCGGTCAAGCCCGGTGTAGATATTTATTCCCCAGAGGTCTTCCTGCCTCGATCCGCTTTCAAGAAGGGCCGCTTCTTCATCGGAATGCAGTTCGGCATCAACCGCCATTATTTCACGTCTTATGTCCACCACGGCCTTCACCAGATTTCCATACATGCTTTCCGCCATTTTGATCAATTCCGGCAGGGCAATGTTTTCCTTGATGATTTTCATGAAAGGAAATCTACCATTCAATGGACTGCCGCGTCAAGGCATTTCCCCGCAATCCCGGCACAAGGATCTCATATATCTGGTCTCCGCGATCAACGGGGCAGGGAAATACCGCATCTACATGATGAACGCGGACGGCAGCGATAACAGGGACATTACGCCGTCCTATTTTCCACCGGGGTTCCTGTGCTATGCCTCGATTTTTTCCAATGACGATTCGAGGATATATTTCATTGGAATGTGGTATTAGGGTTTCCTCGCCTTCCGGTCAATGAAGGCCGGCCATGGATGGCGGCATATCGGAAAATGTCCTTCCGAGGATACGTTATAACCGCACTGAAACCGTATACGCTCCGGTAGCGCCGTTGAACCCCGTGACGGTGAAGTAATAGGTGCCGCTCACCGGGCATGCCCACGAGATCATCGCATTGGAACCGGTTCCGCTGTTGTTGTCGGCGGCGATCAGCGTCACGCCGTCGGGTCCATACAGCGACAGGACGGTGTTGGTGGCGCCGAAAGTCTCAATTGTATAGGTGGTGCCGCTGTCCGCGCTGAAGCTCACCCAGTCCGTATCATTGACGGTCAGGTTGCGGCTCTGCTCGACGCTGTCGGTGGTGATGGCCTTGGCAGAAGCTGCCGAGTTGTCACTTTCGTACGCGTCAGGAGTCACCCCGTTAATGGTGAAGTACCCGCTGTACGCGCAGATGCCGTTGTCGTCGTTGCTGGAGATCATGACGCGATAGGTGCTTCCGCTCACCAGGTTTGCAGGGAAGAACGCAACGTGGCTTCCGGTGATTATTTCCGCGGTAATCGTGAACGTATGAACGAGGTCCGCATTATTATACAGGCTGATGGTCGCGTAATATCCGGGCGTGCCGGTATAGGTCCATTGAATGGTATACGACGAGTCCGCGTTCCATATAGCATAGGCGGACGGGTTTGTTATGGTAATGGTGCCGGAAAAGAGGGAATAGAGAGAGAAATAGTGACTCATGTCGTATTTCGTTGAATCAGAATAGTACGCTATCCGCAGCCGGTAATCCGTTCCCGAGCCCGTGTACGCGGACATGATGTTCACGGTATCGGCGCCCGTATTCGAGGTAGAAGGATAGGTATGAACGAGAACGTCGCCCTTGTACAGGCTTATCACCACGAACGAGTCGGGCGCTGTCTCCAGCGAAGTCCACGCGACCGGTACGGCGGAGTTGAGCGCGACAGACTCCATGTAGCCGGGTTCGGTTATGGAAAAGTAGCCGTTGGAGGTGTTCCCGAGCCCGTTTCCGGTGTTTGACGTCGGGGAATTCGAGCAGCCGGCCATGACGAGTGCGGCACACACGGCAAGCACAGCGACGGGCTTTAGCGATGTTCTCATTTTGAGTGTCCTTTTTGTAGCGGAATCGGAGACGGGGCAGTTAATAAAACTGCCCCGTCCGGTAGTTATCTGCAAAGCGACAGCCTTTCAACCACGCGGAAACCGTTTCCGCTCAGTACTGCGATCATGGCGTTGCCGGCAAGGCCCGGCGCTACTATCCGGTTCTGTCCCGCCCGGAAATTCTTCCTGAGCACCATGCGGCCGCTGGCGGTATAAAGCGAGAGCGTGCCGGATCGGGATGCGTTCCTGACCAGGAGAGTCCCCTGATCATTGACCGCGATCGAAACCGCCGGATTCGCTGCGCGGCTGCTCCCGTTCCAGACAACAGCGGTCCCCGGGATTAAAGCCATATCGACCGTGTCAATCACCCCCGAGTCCACCATGATTTCCGCTGACGTATCCGGAAGATATCCGAGCATGGCAAACACGAGAGAATAAGGCCTCTGGTTGGTATTCACCAGCACGCTGTCAAAGAAAAACCAGCCGCTGGCCGATGAGGTTGTGGTGGCAAGGTCTGTCCAGACCACCCCGCCGGTCCCCCGTACGCCCTGGCGGAGAGTGATTGTGACGCCGCTCAGCGAATCCAGGGAGTCACGGTCAGTGACAGTCCCGCCGATGGCGCCGTACGAGGCTCCACTGACAGGTACGAGGGCGATATTGCGGGTAAGGGTCTGGTTTGTCCCGGAGATAGCGGCCGGCTCTACTGCAGACACGTACCCGGTTGCGGACACATTAATGGTATAGCTGCCTACCGCGACATCTGAGAATGTATAGACACCGCTTGCATTGGTCGTAACGGTATCCATCGGCGTGGTGCCGCTCAGCAGAATGAGCGTGGCTCCGGCAACAGGATTGGATGTTGATTGGTCGGTCACCGTGCCGGTGATGGTGGCCGCATTGACGGAAAAACAGAACAGCATGGCGAGCATCATGCCCGCGCCCAGACCTTTACGCATAAGACCCCCCCAAGATAAGGTTGTTGGAAAAGTTGTCCCTCCACGATCAAGTACGGCAAATATGCCGGTATGACCGATTGTCTACTGGTACTTGCAAATGGTATGCCGACCGGAACCGGTTGTATTTTCATGTCGAATTTTGATATTTCCGAAGTTTCAAACGTAAAGGTTCAAAAATGTGGGGTGAATTGACCCCGAAGGCATGGTTGATTGACCCCAGAAAAGGACTTAAAAAAAAAGGATCAAAGGCCCCGAAATCTTATTTGCATTAAAATCAAAACATTAGTACAATTGGCACAGGGATTGATGTCTTACAACAGCAGAGCCAAGGCAGTGGTGGACTGGAACAAACATCAATTCTTTTCAAGGAGGTCGTATGAAGAAGCTCGCGGTACTTATGCTGGCCGGGGTGGTTTCGGCCGCGATGGCGCAGGACACGGTGATGACCCAGACCCGCATTCAGGAAGGGGTGCAGACGCAGGCGCAGTCCGGGAACCTTGAACAGCTGCGTGTGCAGCTTAGGGAGAAGCTGTCACTGGCCATGGAACAGGCGACGCCGGAGTGTGAAAAAGCGCAGCAGGCCGCGCTGGCGCTCCAGACAAGGCTGCAGGACAAAAATGCAGCTGAGCGTAAAGCGATCATGGAACAGGAGCGCGCACGGGTGCAGGCTCAGATCAAGGCAGGCATGAAAGAACTTAACAAGGCCTCGGCGCAGATCAACAAGGAAGTTGAGCAGGCAAAGCGGCAGGTCATGGCCGAGGTGCAGGAAAAAATGCGCAAGATGAAGGAGCTGCAGGCGCGTATAAAGGCGCAGGGCGGCCCTGACAGGGGTGGCAATTGAATATTTTGAAGGGGTGGAGGGTGGTTGGCATGGCGCTGCAGCAGGTACGGCACAGGCTCACGATCTCCAGTCCGGCCTGTTCCTGCAGGTTGCTGCGCGAAGCAGGGGGAAGGTCAAACTTCCCCTTGCATGCTTTCAAGAGAGGCGGATGTATGAAGAAAAACCGGATGTTCTTCTGGGCCGCAGCCGCGGCAATGACGATCGCCGCCGGAGCGGTATTTGCGGACGAAGAGGGCGTCGAAAAAAAAGCGACGCGGAACGACACCGGGGGCAAAATCGACGCGATATATAATGAGATCATGATCTCCCTTCCCGGGGAGATGAGGCAGAAACTTGATTCGGCGCACATGCTTACAGAGAAAAAACAGTTTAAAACGGCTAAAATTGATTCGGCAAGGCAGGCCGAAGGGTTGGAGAAGAGCGCGCAGGAACAGAAAAACAGGCTGACCGATGAATTATCGAACGAACTCCGCCTGCAGATTGAAAATGTTATTCAGGAGATGGAAAAAAGGAAGAATGAACGTGACATTGAATTGAAGGAGATACAGCGGGGGCGTTGACCGAAAATATCCCCCTGCGCACGCCGCATTTTAAAAAGGAGACGGGTTCATGTTTAAAAAATCAAGTATCCGGGCGTCATTTTTTTTAACGGCAGTAGCGGCGTTGTATTTCGCCTGCGGTGATAATCCTGCAAACTCGACACTCCGTTCCCCGGAGATCACGACCCAGCCGGAGTCGCAGACGGTCGATGAAGGCGGTCCGGTCATGTTTTATGTGGCCGCAACCGGAGACCCCGCTCCTTCGTACCAGTGGCTCAAGGACGGCATCGCGCTTGGCAGTCCTGATAACGACACGTTGTTCATTGCGGCCGCGCAGACAACGGATGCGGGAAACTACTCGGTCATCGTTACGAACACGCTGGGGGCCGACACTTCGGCAGGGGCGGCGCTGACGGTCAACCCGTTTGCCGCTCCGGAGATCACGACCCAGCCGGTGTCGCAGACCATTGATGAAGGCAATCCTGTCATATTTTTTGTGGCCGCGACCGGGCACCCCGCTCCTTCGTACCAGTGGCTCAAGGACGGCGTCGCGCTTGGCAGTCCTGACAACGACACGTTGTTCATTGCGGCCGCGCAGACAACGGATGCGGGAAGCTACTCGGTCATCGTCACGAACAGGCTCGGGGCCGATACCTCGAATGCGGCAACGCTTATAGTTAACGATCTCTCGGTTCCGGAGATCACGACCCAGCCGGTGTCGGCCACGGTAAACCGCGGCGAGCCGGTGAGTTTCTTTGTGGCGGCATCAGCCAATCCCGCGCCCGCTTACCAGTGGCAGAAAGACGGTGTTGACATACTTTCAGCGACAAGCGCGACGTATACCATCTTTTCAGTTCAGCTTTTGGATGCTGGTAACTATACGGTCATTGTGTGGAATTCGCTGGGAGCCGACACCTCGGTTGCGGCGGTTCTTACGGTAAACGATGTTACGCCGGGAACGCCGGAGATTACGACCCAGCCGCTGTCGCAGACCGTCAGTGAAGGTGATCCGGCCAGTTTTACCGTCGTGGCCACCGGACAACCTGACCCCGGATATCAGTGGCAGAAGGACGGCGTGGATATTCCTCTGGCGACCGACGCGACTTACAGTATCGCCGCCGTTGCGGCCGCCGATGCGGGAGTATATACCGTTATCGTTTCTAACACCAAGGGGAGCGTGACGTCATATCCGGCGACCCTTACGGTAAATCCATAGAAAGCGGGATGGTAACGCTGAAAGTCGGCGTTTTATATGAAGCATTGAAGAAGATTATTCCGGACTGGAGATTGAAACATGAGATTTCTCACAGGGCGGCGCGCATGCCGCCCGTTTTTCCTGTTGATGGTGCTTGCAGCGGTTTCCTTTGCGGGAACGGGCGTATCAAATGTCACCGAAGCGCTTGACGCCGGGCGGTACGATGCCGCCTACGAATATTTTCAAACGGCGTTTTCACGGGGACTTTCCGAGGACAGCCTGTACTATTTCTGGGCCGAGATCTACTGCCGGCGCGGCGTTCTGGACACGGCGCTCGCCCTGAATATCGCGGCCCGGCGTAAGAACGCCGGCGGCCTGACCATTCCCCTTTTGCAGCAGCGTTATGTTATTTACGCGACCCTCGGATGGGCAGAAGAGGCAGGCGAGATCGTTGACTCCCTTCAGTTTCTTCAATCCCGGCAGCCCCTTCGGGAGACGCGCGCCGGGGAAAACCGGCTCGCTCCCCGTTTTTCGGTCATGAACTGGTCCGGGCTGAACGTGAGGAACATCTTTGAAGAACAGCCGTATCCTTTCAGAAAGAGCGTACCGGTCCTGGGCCGCGTCGTCAACCCCGGGCAGGATATCACGCTCAAATCGTCGTGGTATTTCCCTTTTGTGAAGGGAACGGCGCTGCAGCCGGCGATAAGCTACAACTTTTCGAACGGCATCGAACAGGGCAACCTGCGGCTCGATTCGCTCAATCATGCCCTGGGGATCTCGCTCGGCGTTACGAACCTGTGGCGTTTTTTTTCGATCGGGTATTCGCTGCAGCAGAGGAGCAGCATCTTCGGCGGCGTTTCAACGCAGAACACGGTATCGCTGTCGCGCCTGCGCCAGGGAAACCGCTGGCTGGCCTACAGCTCGCTCATGGGTATCATGGAAAGCTCGCGTGAAGAGGCGGGATCGTTTCAGAGCGTCCTGCTCATGAACTACTTTTCCTGCCGGCTTTCAGCGGCTACCGACATTGCATTGTCGCCGCTCGTGTCCTGTTTTCTGACCGGCGACCTTTCGACCCCGGTGCCGGTGATGTACATCGAGGCCCCGGCCGCAAATCCGGTAACGCACTATACCGACGCCACCTGTACCCAGACCGTTCCGATTCCGTCCGGCCCGCTTACCCCGGTTCAGCAGCGCGAACTTCTCGCCGCATACCGCGAAGCCGCGGTGCCGCAGGGTTTCATCCGCGCGCCCGAGAGTTTCGCGGCCGCGACTCCCTCGGTCGGCATCATGCACAAGCTGTCTGCAAAATTTTCTGTTGAAGGAACGTTGAAAGGTATGGCATACTATTACCTGAAGGAGCATGAGTGGATTTCATCGGCGGCGCCGGGCGATACCATGCTCGCGTTCTCAAACGGCGACGGCAGATATTATTCCGTCGAAGAGTTTTCAAACATTACCAGCGGCGAGACCTACGGCGGTCCGCTCGAGATGGCCAGCTGTTCCAAACGGCGAATCGATTTCGGTATGGGCGGCGATGCGGCGCTTAAATGGCGGGTGGGGAAGACGGGTACGCTGCGGCTGAACGCATATGTCAATAAGTACTGGTCATCGCTGAGGGACGAACTGCCGGCGGAGATAAAGGATCTGCTGTACGGGGTCGGCCTGTTCTTCGCGGTGTCTTTCGGCAGGGAAGACGTGCCGGAGGCGCTGTAAGGAAGAAAGACGAATAATGCGGAAACAAAAAATAAATTCAGAGAAAAAGATCCTTGTTTTGACCGCGGTGCTGCTCGCCGCGGCAGTCACCTGCTCGCAGTCGCCCCTTGAAAAAGGGGCCGTCTGCCTCAGGCTCGGCGACTGCGAGGGAGCGGTGCGTTTTTTCGGCAAAGCGCTTGCCGACGACCCCGGCAGTTACGGCGCGCGGCTCGGCATGGGAAAGGCGCTGCTCCAGCGTGCCGCCGGCAATACCGGCGATACCCTGTCGTGGCGGGACGCCTGCATGCATCTCGAGGCGGCGCGGACGCTCTCTGCCGGCGAGGCCCTGAACCCGCTTCTGTCCCAGGCGTGGTCGGAGCGCGCCCGGCAGCTTCTTGACAAAAAAGACACCATCGCCGCGCTCGAGGCGCTCACCCGCGCCATAGGATACGCGCCGCGCAGCGCCGGACCGCTCAATGCCGCCGGGATCATCTATTTCCGGAAGGGGGAGCTTGAAAAGTCCAGGACGCTGTTCGCCAGGGCGCTGTCCCTCGACTCCGCCAATGCGCCGGTGCTTTTCAACCTCGGCATGGCCGCCTGGAGTTCCGGCGCTTTCGAGGAAGCGCGGGATTTCTGGCTGCGATGCCTGAAGCTCGCCCCGTCAGACGAGACGGCGCTTTACTGGTTCGCCCGCGCCGAGAAGAAAAAACGGGACGCCTCTGAAACCGGACGGCAGAAATGATTCCGCGGCTTCCCAAGGGCTTTTCCCATCCCGTCGCGGCCGGCTCGGGCGCATTCGCATCCGTCTACCGCGTCTTCCAGTCAGGGATCGACCGCCCTGCGGCGATCAAGCTCTTTTTTGAAAAAGACCGCGACCGGCGCCGGGAAAAACTGAAAGAAGCGAAAATACAGTCGCAGATACGCCTGGAGTGCGTCCCGGCCGTGTACGACGCTTTCGAATGGCGTTCAAGAGTCTGCATCGTCATGGAGTGGATACGGGGCATTTCCCTCGACGCCGTGCTACAGGACGGCGGTCTTTCCGGAGACGAGCGGCTCTGCCTGGCAAAGCGTTTCCTGGAAGCGCTCGCGCGCCTGCACGGCCTCGGCTTCGCGCACCGCGACCTCAAGCCTTCGAACATCGTGCTGACGCCGGAAGGGGGTCTGTATTTCGTCGATTTCGGGTTTACAAAAAATATTATCAGCGGCAAGGACTCGTTTTCCTCGACAGTCAAGGGGACTCCGGCCTATATGGCGCCCGAAGTGTGGGAATACGGCTCCGCAGTCGACCTCATGCGCGCCGATGTCTATTCCGCCGGCCGGGTGCTGTTCGAAATACTCGCCAATCATCCGTCGGCCGCGGCAGTAAAGGAACTGGCAGACACCCGGCCGCAGATGCGTCCGTCCTCGGGAAAAGAGGCTCTTTCCCTCTGGAACGCCGCACCGGCGGCCGCAGGTGCTGACGCAGGGTGCTGGCCCGGCTGCATAGCCGCGCTCACCGCGCGCCAGCTCGCGGACCGGCTCGTCGGTGCGGCAAAACAGCTGCTCTTTGCGGGCAGGAGCCGCGAGGCTTACTGGCTGCTGGTCGAGGCCATCGAGGAGAACGATGAGCATCCCGAAGCGCTCCGTCTCATGGATGATTTTCCGCGCTTTTCCGGAAAGCGGCGGCTCGGCGCAGCCATGCGCTATGCCGTCGCGGCGGCGGCAGTGGTCGTGCTTGCGGCCGGTGCTTTTTATTCCGGGAAGAAAAGCGGTGCGGGCCTCGTTGACGCCATCGCCAATCCGGCCGCCGGTGCGGGTGCGCGGATCGCGGCACCGGACAATGCCGGGAAAGGAGCCGGCGACCTGAACGCCGAAATGAAAGAAATCCTTGGGCATTCCGATAAACTCGCGGGTATGCTTGTCATCAGGCAGATTCCGGGAGGCGGCGCTCTTGCGATAGACGAGGCTGTCATCAGCGACAAGGCGCACTTGTCCAGAGGCGTCGATCTGCCTTATGGCGACCATGTCGTGTCCTGGAGCGACGACAACGGTGTTCCGCGCTGGAGAGAGCGCGTGCGCCTGCTCCCGTTCCAGACCAGGGCGGTCGTTGTCCCCGTTCCCGCATTGACGGACAGCGGGAAATTATGAAAAAAAACGGATATCCGATGCTCATCGAGCGGGCGACCGGCAGGGAGACGCCGGTATCGGGGCGTATTTTCACCCTGGGAGCGTCGGCCGGCTGCCGTCTCCAGCTGCCCGGACGTTCCATGCCCGAAGTCGCCGCGCACCTGCTGTTCAAAGAAGGCTCCTACGCGCTTCAGGTATTGACAGATAAGATTACCGTCACGGTCGGCGGCAGGCCGGCGGCCGGCTTCATGCCCCTCAAACACGGGGACCTGCTGAAGCTCGGTGAAGAGGAGTATGTTTTTGCCGAAAAGAAGATCGCTCCCGAAACAACGGCCGGGGCGAAGCCAGCACCGGACGGCGCTGCGGGGAGCGGCCTGCACGACCTGATCGCGAGCGTCGTTGCGCTTCTGCGTAACTCCGACGAAGAGGTGTTTACCGGTCTTGTCGCCGGTGTTTCGCGGATACTGCACTGCGACGCGGCGCGTGTTGTTGAAGAGGACCCGTCAACCGGAACCAGGAAAACCATAGCACGCTATCCTGAAAAGAGCGCGCTTGACCGTTTTTCCGAGCGTGCGATCGACTGGGCGAAAAACGCGGCCCGCACTGTGGTAATGCACGACAGCGACTGGGAGGTAAAAAGCGATTCCACCACGTCGCTTGAAAAAAACCGCATCGCATCGGTGCTGTGCGCGCCTTTGCGCGAAAAAGAGACGCTGATCGGCTATCTCTACCTGGACCGGGTGCAGGGAAACCGCCCCTTTAACGAGGAAGAGCGGCTCCTCTGTGACGAACTGCTGCCGCTTTTTTCGGAGATCCTTTCCAACGACCATGAACGCCGGCGTCAGCGCGAAACCATCGCGCGGCTCCAGGCGCAGCAGCTCGCTCCTTCCGGCGGCATGCTGTATGAAAGCGACGAGATGAAAAACCTCATGGCGCTCGCCGTCAAGGTGGCCCGCACCGATTCCCCGGTGCTTGTCCTTGGAGAGACCGGCACCGGCAAGGAGCTCGTTGCGCGTTACGTCCACCAGGCTTCCGCCCGCGCGGACAAACCGTTCCGGGCCATCAACTGCGGGGCGCTGCCGGAAAACCTTATCGAGTCGGAACTGTTCGGCTATGAAAAGGGCGCGTTTACCGGCGCGCAGGGCCGCAAGATCGGTCTGTTCGAATCGGCCGACAAAGGCACGGTGTTCCTCGATGAAATCGGGGAGATGCCGCAGCACCTGCAGGTAAAGCTTCTGCGCGTGCTGCAGGAGGGAGAGTTCACGCGCATCGGCGGCACCGAAACGCTCCATGCCGATGTGCGGATCGTGGCGGCGACCAATAAAAAACTTGAGGTGGAGGTCAAAGAGGGCAGGTTCAGGCAGGACCTTTATTTCCGGCTGAACGTTCTCACCCTGCTGCTGCCCCCGCTTCGCGAAAGGGGCCCTGACATCGCGCTCCTTTCGGAATATTTCCTTAAAAAATACTGCCTGCAGTTCGGCCTCCAGATCAAGACGCTTTCCCCGCCTGCCCGGAATGTTCTGGCCGGACACAGCTGGCCCGGAAATATCAGGGAGCTTGAAAATGTGATACAGAAAGCCATTCTCGTCTCCCAGGGAAGCCGCATCGGTCCCGAGGACCTTATGCTGAACCAGTCCGCGTCCGCCTCCGTTCCCGCAATGGCCGCAGGGTCCACGCTCCGGGACGCCCGCGAGCAGGCCGAAGCGCAGGCTATAGAAAACGCATTGACAAAAACAATCGGCAATGTCTCAGGTGCGGCAAAACTGCTCGACATCGACCGCAAGTGGCTCATCAAGAAAATGGGCGACCTCGGCATCGGCGCGGACAGCTACCGGAAGTAGTCCAAATAAAGTGTTACGCCGAATTTTCCTGCAATAGCAGGGTGCTACGTAAGGTCTTTCTAGTATTTTATTGAATAAACCGAAATGGCCGGGAGAGAGTCACCTGTTTAAGAAGGGCATGATGATAAAAAAGTCACTCGTAGCGTATTCCGCTGTAACAATCGCACTGTTCATGGTTTGCGGCAACAACAACCCCGCGGACAGCATTGGGCCGGCCGGCGCGACATCGCTGGTCTCGCCCGACGACGGCGCTCTTGGCCAGTTCGTGACGCCGATCCTTGTCTGGACCGCGGCGGACAACGCGACCGCGTATGAGCTGGAGGTGTCCACGGACAGCACGTTTATCTACACTGAGGTAAAGCACATCACTATCGCCGACACCTTTGTATCGGTCAGCGATTCGCTGTCGTTCGAGACAAGGTACTTCTGGCGGGTGCGCGCGAAGAACGCCAAAGGGCCGGGCGCGTGGACGCAGCCGCGGTCGTTCACGACAGGGCACGAGGACGCATCCATCACGGATTTCAGAACGGGTTTTTTGAGCGGCGACACGGCACTGGTCCCGACCAGATGGTACGTTTTCGGCTATAACTGCACGCTCTCGGTAAGGCTTCCGGAATATGCCGACAGCATAATGGTCAAAAGGAAAAAGGGGGACTCGACGGTACTCGCTGCCGCGCTCGCGGCCGCGGACACGCAGCGCGTATTCAATTTCGTCTCCTGGAAATTCGGCCGCGACACGCTTGTGGCTTATCTTATCCGTAAAGACGGCGCGGGAAACGACACCATGCTCAAGCCGTTTTTCTCGCCCTCGCTCTACATCGGGGTGAACAGCATCTGTCACCTTAATTCGTGTCCGGTCTTCGACACCATCTTTGCCGATACCTGCGCCTATGACCGCGACAGCGTGGATGACCCGGCCGATATAGCCTTCAGCCTGTCCTGGCCCGGAGACACCGTCCGCGGCTCAAGCGGCCTGTACCGGCTGGTGAAAGTCTACGGTGAATACTGCATCTACATTCCCGCGCAGGGAACGGTGTGCTTTCCGATCTGGATCCGCAGATGGGTCGTCGAATACGATGACGGAGTTTCCCATTCCTGCGGAGATATCGGCAGCGACACCCTGCTCTGGAGCGTGGTGAACAGCGATCAGGACACGGTCACTCAGGCTCTGGTCCTCCGCCGCGGGACAACGTGCCCTTAAAGGGCTATCCCGCATCAGCATAACCTTCGAGAACAAGAAACCTGGTTGCGCCGATGACCCCGATGCTTTTTCTGGGACAGATGCTTCCCCTGATCGTTTTCATCATCGTTGACTGGCTGTTCAAAAACATACGGATCTCCATTGTTTCCGCCGTTGTGTTCGCGTGCGGACAGCTGGTTTTCTACTATGGTAAGACCGGCCGGTTCGACTGGTTTGTCCTTCTTGACGTCGGGCTGATCATCGCACTCGGCGCCGTAGCGATCATATTCAAAAACGATCTTTTCTTTAAAGTCAAACCGGCGGTCGTCGAAAGCGCTGCCATCGTTGTTTTCCTCGCGCTGGCCCTTTCGCCCGACCGTTTCCTGCTCGACTACTTCGGCAGGATGATGCCGGAAGGAATGGTTTTAAGGCCCGAAGCGATCGGCGTCATGAAGACCATACTGCTCTGGATGTGCGTCTACGTTCTTCTTCATATCGGCGCAGTACTGTACACGGCGTTTTATTCCTCGCGAAGGATGTGGGCTTTCGTTTCCGGGCCGGGATTTTATCTGCTGTTCATCCCTGTCATGGCCGTGATCACGCTGAAGTCCGTGCGAAAGCGCCGTCTATTAAGGAAAGGGAAGGTATGATCGCGAAGATATCTTCTTTCATCGTAACCGCTTTCCCGCTGTGGATACTGTGCGGGGTCGCCCTTACTTTTATCCATCCCGCCCTGTTCACCTGGTTCTCGGGCAGCCTCATCACCTACGGACTGGGCATCATCATGCTGGGCATGGGGTTGACGATAAAGGCTGAAGATTTCAAGAACGTACTGAAAATGCCAAAATGGGTAGGTGCCGGCCTTGTCCTGCAGTATACCGTCATGCCGGCACTCGGCTGGCTCATGGGATGGTGTTTCCATCTGCCGACCTTTTTTGCCGTCGGACTGATCATCGTTTCATGCTGCCCCGGGGGAACGGCGTCGAACGTCGTCACCTATCTGGCAAAGGCCGACGTGCCGCTGTCCGTTACAATGACCGCGATATCCACCATCATGGCCGTTGTCATGACGCCGGTATTGAGCGGGTTCCTTATCGGAAGTAAAGTAGAGGTCAGCGGCTGGTCGCTCTTCTTCGACACGCTGAAGGTGGTCCTGCTGCCGGTGACGGCGGGCGTCGCGCTCAACAGATACCTTCCGAGATTCTCATGCCGCATTCTTCCTTTCGCCCCTGTCGCGGCCACCGTGACCATAGTGCTGATCGTGTCGAGCATAATCGGCTCCGGCAGAGAGCTGATCCTCGGCTGCGGATGGCGTCTGCTGGCGGCGGTCTTCGGCCTGCATGCAGGAGGATTTCTGTTCGGATACC
>JAFGOU010000285.1 GCA_016926315.1 Chitinispirillaceae bacterium | reverse complement strand
TCCTTGTACGCCATCGGCACCTCATCGAGGCCGGCCGACATAACCGTGACCCCTGCCGCATCAAGCAGCGGCAGCGCGTCACTCCAACGGTATTGCTGTTTTGCCGCGCCGCGGCTCATGCTGCGTCCCGCACCATGCGCCGCGCTGTGGAGCGAATCCGGGCATCCCTTGCCCACGACCACGAATCCCGGCGTTCCCATGGAACCGGGAATGATCCCGACATCCCCCGCTCCGGCCGGGGTCGCTCCTTTGCGGTGCACGATCACCTCCTCCCCGTCGTGACGCTCCTTCCAGGCGAAGTTGTGATGGTTTTCTATGTTCAACGCAACGGTCGCGCCGAGGCGCCCTGCGATCCGCCGATGGATGATTTCATGGTTCGCGGCCGCGTAGGCGCCCATAAGCTCCATGGCGGCCCAGTATTCGCTACCTTCCATCGTGTCGAGTCGGAGCCAGGCGAGATGGCGTGATTCCCGCGGAAGTTCCCGGTGTTTCTGCATCGCGATACCGCTGTAATGTGAGGCGACTTTCGACCCGATGCCGCGGCTGCCGCTGTGACTCAGGAGCGCGAGATAGACACCCGGCCGCAGCAGCGGATTGACCCGTTCGACCGTGAGCGTTCCGAACTCAACAAAATGGTTGCCGCTGCCGCTGGTGCCGAGCTGGCTCCAGGCAAGGTTTTTGTCAAGCGCGGTAATGGGGGATACGCGCCAGTCCCGGTCCATGACCGGGTGCTCGTTTTTTTGACGGAATGCCGCACCCACGCCGAACAACGTTTCACCGGCGATCGCCTCCTTGAAACGAGAAGGGTCGTCTTTGAGCAGGTTGACCGGGAGATCGAGCACGCTCATTTTCATGCGGCAGGCGATATCAACACCCACGGCATAGGGAATGACCGCACCGCGCACCGCAAGCACGCCGCCGATGGGCAGGCCGTATCCCACATGCGCGTCGGGCATGAGCGCGCCACGAACCGCCACCGGCAGCGCACACGCGTGTTCAAGCTGGGTGATGGCCGCTTCGTCAATGTTCTTCCCCCAGATCCGGTACGGCGCCCGGCGCATTTTCTCCCCGCGATCAGCCGGTTCGCTCATGCCCTCAAGCTGACAGGCGAGCGCACCGAACAGCGGATCGTTCCTGAAGTTTCCGGGAGATTCGACGACGGTCCGCAGATAGGTCAGCACCTCGCGTTTGCCCATGCCGCCGCGCAGAGCCGCAATGGCCGCCTGCAGGGCAACGTCCATGGCATCCCCGCGTGGAATGCCGGTTTTTTCCAGGTCGCGTTTTTTCATGGTAAAGGAAAAATAGCAGGGGAGAGGGGCAAAAAGCCATGTGCCGGCGCGCGTCGCGGCTTTTTCTTAAATAGTTTCTGTTCGAAAACCCCTGTTTTTTAAGAATCCGTCATTCCGGCGAACGCCGGAATCAAGGGTTTCTGGCCGTTTTCGCTAGCTGGATACCGGCTTTCGCCGGTATGACATCAAAACAAAGACTTTCCGGACAGACACTAAATAGGTACCGATCCCTGTATTGGGAAACTATTTTTACCCCATGAAATTATTGATCGACCTTTTCCCCGTGATCCTTTTTTTCGTGGCATTCAAACTCAAGGGTATTTTCGTCGCCACGCTAGTCGCCATGATCGCCAGTGTCGCGCAGATCGGGTGGAGGTATCTCACACACCGCAAAGTCGAGCCGGTAATGTGGCTCAGCCTCGTCATCATCAGCGTATTCGGCGTGGCGACACTGCTCCTGCATGATGAAGCTTTTATAAAATGGAAACCGACCATACTCTACTGGCTCTTTGCCGTGGCGCTCGCCGGCGGCCAGCTCTTTTTCGACAAGAATGTCATCAAAGGAATGCTGGAAAAGCAGATCACCCTTCCCGACAAGGCGTGGAAACGACTGAACGCGAGCTGGGCGGTTTTTTTTGCGGCGCTGGGATGCGTAAACCTCTATGTCGTGTATGCCTTTTCCACCGATTTCTGGGTGAACTTCAAGTTATTCGGCATAATGGGACTGATCCTGGGTTTTTCACTGGTACAGGGGGTGATGATCAACTCGTGGAAACAGAAGGGGAATGCGGGAGAGCGGTAAGAAGGGTTTGACGACGACGACCTTCTTTTCCGCAGGCGAAGGTGCATCTCACGTCCTGCTTACCACGCCCGATCCACCTTCACAAGTGCATGCTGTTCTTCGCCGGCCATGCGGCATCGGAGGGTATAGCTGCCCGCACCTAGCCGTTTTCCCAGGTTCTGCCATGCCACGGTGATTGACTGGTTGCGCGTTGCCGCCAGAGAGAGCCGCCGGACACGACGCCCATTCAGGGTAAGAACGTCGATGGTAACGGGAGCATTGTTCGCGGGCATGAACAAACGCACGGCATGCGCGTTGCCGGGGGGGCCGAGAGCGACGGTAATGACGGTAGCGCCGGCAACGGATACCCTGTGCTGGCGACGGGTACCGGTCGAGGGCTTGTATTCGATCCACCATTGCGGATCAATGGTTGGAAAGCCGAACCGGGAGAGCCAGGCGGCGGTCACCGTCGTGTCGTAGGGGGTGTTCATCAACCGTTGCGGCTTCCGTACAAATTCCGCAGTAAGGATGTCCACGATCGGCGGAAGCATTCCCATGACGATCCGGCAGTCGACAAAGGTGGACGGTCCGGTGTCGGATGCCGTTGCCCAGAGCGAGTCGATGATGCAGAGCTGCTGCCGGCAGGGGACATCGGCGGTCTCTTCGCCGATGACCGCTTCGCTCTGGTTCATGTCGATGAGCTCATCGGGGGTTGGTGCGGATAATTTGAGGGTGCCGGCATGGTTGTTCATGCACAGGTCCAGTTCGCTGCCCGTTGCATTGCTCCCGTTGTTTGCCGCGATGTTGACCAGTATGTCGGCGAGGTAGACGATGGCCCCGCCGTCCTCCCGCGCGATGACCGGAGAGCACGGCATCGACCCGTTTCCCACCGGAACGTTCGGCCCGGCAAGGGTGGCGGTTGATACCGCGATTCCCGAAGGAAGGCCGGGTATCGGATTGCCGAGGGAGTCGCCGTATTTTCCTGCGCCAGAAGCGTTGTACCGGGTGTCGTAAATGGTGATATTACCGGCTGCAACGCCCTGGTTGATCAACTCGGTGCAGACCTTGTTTACTATGGCGACGCGGGGCATGTTGAGCGTGTTGGCGCAGGAAACCTTGATTGCGGCGCTGACCTGGTTCCATTGCTTTGCCGACGGTTTTCGAAAAATGACCTGCCATGCGGCGGCAGGAGAGGACTGGTTCGTCAGGCGTTTTGCGATTTCGTCCATGTTGGCCGCGATAAGGGTGTTGTTGACCCCTTCGTTCTGGTGGGCGAAGTCATTCGCAATTTTATGTTCAACCATGGCACTGTCGCAACAATACACGACCTTTACATTGTCGATAAGGGGATTTATACGGAGGTCGTTTCTCCATCCCGCAGTCAGGCGGGAGGCGAGAACCTTGACCGGATACATGAAAAACGCACCCGCGGCGGTGACCATTTTCAAGAAGTGGCGACGGTTATGCAACAGATGGTTCGGCATGGTCGGTCTTTGAATCGATGAAGGAATCCTGTTCTTAATATACTTCAAAAGTACTGCTATTTCAGCGTTTTTATCGCTGAGGGTTTGGGTCTGCAGTCCCGGGTTTATTTTTTGTTTTCACCTTAATTCTTGAACAAAACCGGTATACCGGGCAGGAGTTGCATCGGGGATTGACCGGAAAGCAGGTATGCTGGCCGAACGAGACAAAGTAGGAGTTAAAGGTGGTCCAGAACCGCACGGGGAAGTGCTTCCGCAAGAGCATCTCGGTCTCCAGCGGCGTTTTCGAGACAAGGTAGCCGAGCCGGTTCATGATCCGATGCACGTGGATGTCGACGCATACCGCCGGCTTTTTAAAGGCAACCGCGACCACGAGGTTGGCGGTCTTGCGGCCGACACCGGGCAGCTTGACAAGCTCCTCCACGATGTGCGGTATCATACCGTTAAAGCGTTCCCGGATAATCGGCGGCCAGGATTTGAGATGCCGGGCCTTTTCATGGTAGAAACCGACGGGATAGATAAGTCGTTCGAGTTTCTCAACGGCAAGGGATTCCAGGTCGTCGACCGTGTGCAGCTTTTCAAACAGGCGTCGAGCCGCAGCAGTGGTGGTCCGGTCCTTGGTACGCGCGCTGAGCATGGTCGTGACCAGGATCTTGAACGGATCTCCGGTCTGGGTCTCGATCAGTTCGACCACGGGCACGCGGTTCTTCGAAAACTCTTTTTTCAGAATGAGATAGACCTTGCAAATGGCCGGGTCGTAGCGCTTCATTTGGCTCTCGACAGTCCCATGGACGCGATCATGGCGTCGTCCTGTTCGATGCCGGCTCCCGGCGTCGTGAGATAGCCTCCGGTCACATAACCGTTTGCACCGGCATAAAAGATGAGGTTTTGCATCGACCCGAGATTAACCTCCCGGCCGCCGCAGACCTTTATTGTTTTATCCGGGAGCGCAAGGCGGAACAGGGAGACGATTTTGAGGAATTCGAGGGGGGACTCCCGTGGCGGCGGAACACGGGTGCCGGGCAGCGCGTTGAGGAAATTGACCGGAACGGTATCGACGTCGAGCGCCGACAGCTCCTGACAAAGCTCTTTGCGCTGTACCCACGATTCTCCCAGCCCGACGATACCTCCGCAGCAGATGCGCATGCCCGCGGCTTTTGCCAGGCGGACCGTTGACAGGCGTTCGTCATAGGTATGGGTGGTGACGATACGGGGGAAGAACGACCTGGCGGTTTCGAGGTTGTGGTTGTAACAGACGACACCGGCGCTTCGCAGCAGCGCGAAATCATCGGCGTCGAGAATGCCGAGGGACGCGTGTTTTTCGCAGGCCGCCGGAGCGATCGCCTCGGCGATTGCCCGGACCTCGGTTTTCGAAAGCCTGCGGCCGCTTGACACGACGCAAAAGGGGAGTCCCCGCACGGCCGCGAGATCCGCCTGCCGCCTGATCTCAGATGCCGGCGCGAGCGGCGTTACGGTGACGCCGGTCGTATGGTGTGACGATTGGGCGCAGAAGGCGCAATCTTCGCCGCACGCGCCGGATTTTACATTCATAAGCGTGCAGGGGGCCACGGTCGAGGCGAAAAAAAATCTCCGGACACGATCGGCCGCGGAGAACAGGAGCGGCAGCTCTTCCTGCGGCCAGGCGATGACGGCGTCGAGGTCGGCCGGCGTTGTCTTTTTTTTGGTCGCCTTTTCAACCAGCACTTCGGCAATCCTGAAATAATTCATAAGTCAATGTCCCGGGAAAAGCGGTCGATACGGCGTTTCACTTCATCGTGATGATGGACAAAGAAAGCGTGAGGCCCGTCGCTCTCCTCGAAGGCACCGCCGGCGTGTTCGGAAAAATACCTTCCTGCGGCTGCCGGGACGATGGAATCGCGGTTTCCATGAAGAAACAGGGTGGAGCAGGGGGTTTTTCCCATCGGCAGCAGGGAGGCATGTTCCAGAAAATGGAGGCCGGCGGTCAGCGCGGGTACCGGAATGGCGGAAACGGTTCGGCTGACGCAGCCGCTTTCGATACCGCACTCTTTATAGAACGGTTTCAGCACCGCCATGGGGTCCATGGTGATTTTTTCCCTCATGGCGCGAAGCACCGACGCACGCTGACCGCAGGGAAACCCCGGCCTGCGGCAGAACGATGGGGTGGCCGACAGATACACCGCACATGCCGCATCGATCGTTTTGGCTGCGGCCCATGCCAGCATCGCGCCGGTGGACCAGCCCGCGACACCGAACGGTGCGACGGGGAGCTGCGCCTTGATGTTTCGGGCCACCGCCTCCTGCCAGCCGGGTAACAGCGCGCCGTCGCGCACGAGCAGCGGCGAGAGATCAGCGACGTCAATCAGAATGGCCTTTTCACCAAACAGCGGTCTGAGGATATCCGGCCCCACCCCCCAGCCGCCGAACACGATCCAGCGCTTAACCATTGCGTGCTTTCCAATCTCTGAGGGCTGAGATAACAGCCAAGATATCGTTTTCAGCAAGTCCGCAGTGCACCGAAAACCTGACCCTGCTGCCGCCTTCCGGCACGGTCGGAGGTCTGATGGACGGGGCCATGATGCCGCGATCCCTGAGAAAGCGAGACAGGGCAACGGCGCCATTGGCATCGGCCGTGACACAGGGAACAATGGGCGTGGATGATCGCAGGGTATCGTAGCCGAGTTCGCGAATCATGGAGCGGAATCGGGAGGAGGCGCGGAGCAGGTCCGCTCCCAGCCCCGGGTGGCTGCGAAGATACCTTACCGCGGCCAGGTCCCAGGCCACGGCCGCCCGGGGCAGCCCGGTGGAGTAGATCAGGCTGCGGCTATGATTGACAAGAGAGTCCCGGATAACGGCGCTGCCGGCAAAAAAACCGCCAAGCCCGGCGATCGCCTTGCTGAGCGTTCCTACGCGGACCTCCACGGCCTTTTCGCAGCCGAGCGCTTCGACCAGACCACTGCCGGTGGGGCCGAAAATGCCGGTCGCGTGTGCTTCGTCGACCATGACCACGGCATTATGCTTTCGCGCCAGTTCACCGAGGTCGGTCAGGGGCGCCACATCGCCGTCCATGCTGAAGACGGTATCGGTGACGATGATTTTTTCCGGGGCCGGCGATGCGGCCAGTCTCGCGGCCAGATCAGCCATATCGCAATGGCGATAGCGCTGCATGCGGCAGCCGGAAAGGAGAATGCCGTCGACGATGGAGGCGTGGTTGAGCCGGTCGGA
>JAFGOU010000284.1 GCA_016926315.1 Chitinispirillaceae bacterium | reverse complement strand
TGATCACGGGGGAAAGCGGCACCGGCAAGGAGCTGGTTGCCGCGGCGATACATAATGAAAGCACGAGGCGTGACCGACTCTTTGTTCCTGTCAATTGCGGCGCCCTTCCCGAAGGGATCATCGAAAGCGAACTGTTCGGCCATGTCAAGGGTGCGTTCACCGGTGCGATCCGCGACAAAAAAGGTCGATTCGAACTCGCCGACAAGGGGACCCTGTTTCTTGACGAAATCGCGGATCTGTCGCCGCGCATGCAGGTAAAGCTCCTGCGGGTTTTGCAGGAAGGAGTGTTTGAACCGGTGGGAAGCGAACAGCCGCGGAGGGTCGACGTACGCCTGATCTGCGCCACGAACCGCGACCTGAAGGAACTGGTCCGCACCGGCGCATTCCGTGATGACCTTTACTACCGTCTGGCGGTCATGCCCATTCTCCTTCCTCCGCTGCGCCAGCGCCGCAACGACATCGTTTTGCTCACCAGGCACTTTCTCGGGCAGAACGCCGAAAAATTATCGCGCAGCGGGATATCGATCGCCGACGAGGCGCTTTCCCTCCTGATGAATTACGCCTGGCCCGGAAATGTCCGCCAGTTGCAGAACTGCATCCAGTTCGCGCTTATCAAATGCCGTGGAACGGTGATCCTGCCGGAACACCTGCCGCCAGAAATTACGAGCGCCGCACGGCTCACCTCATTCGCGCAGAAAGGGACGGGCAGGGCGGGGCGCAAACCAAAGCTGACCTCCGACGCGGTTGAACGTGCGCTGGTCAAATCGGGAAACAACAAGGCGAAGGCAGCGCGCCTGCTCGGTGTGGGAAGGGCCACTCTGTATATTTTTTTAAACGAGCACAGGGAAATCGCCATAAAAGAAACCTGACGCATGCGCCGTGCCGCTCGTGTTGCCAATAGCAGAGGCCCTTTCCGCCTATGAGCGGAAAGGGCCTCTGCTTTCAAATACCGTAAAACCGTTACTTTATATTAAAGAAATTGTCAAGCTGGTCGCTGATATCGTCACCCGTAATGCCCAGGCCGCTCCGGGACGACTCATCCTTTGCCGGTTTCTTGGTCCCCATGATCTCGCTCCTGTCGGCGATTATGGTCTCGGCCTCTATATCGTAAATCGTTGCCGGTTCAACGGTCTCGTCTCTCTTGTATCCCGGCCTGCGCTCGAGTGAAGAAGGTATGAATGAGGGCGGGGGCGGCAGCGGTTCCGGCTCGGGTGAAGGCTCCGGGGCATACGCAACGGCCGGCTGATCCATCATGGTTTCTTCAGGAAACGGCGGCAGCTCCTGCTGCGGCACCACTACGGATTCGCCGCTGTCAAACACCGGCTCCAGCTCCTCGGGTTGCGCCTGCCCATTCGTCTCGGGAAGCGGCTGCTGCTGCAAACCCGTCTCCTCAGCCACATAAGGGGTCGGCGTTTCCATTGACGCCGGCAACTCGGGAAAGGCATCTTCTATTCCGCTCTCCCCGGAAGGCGTGACCGGTTCCTCAGCCATGCCCATACCGGTTTCCATTTCCATGAACGTTTCGATCGGCAGGATATCAGACGCTTCGCTCGATGATTCGGCCATGGCGGTTATGACCGGTTCCTCATCGATCGCGGCTGGTTCGGCATCTGACGGTATTTCACGATCCGATTCAAACACCGCCTCCGGCACGGCCGTTTCTTCAGCCCTGTCTGCTTCAAAACGCTGATCCGGCGACGGATGAATGCCCGTTTCCACCTCAGGTTCCTGCACGGGGGCAACGGCCGCCTGCTCCGGTTCCTGAAAAATGGTCGAATCAGGTTCCGGAACTTCCTTGAAAGCGGCGGCAGGTACCTCCCCGATTAAAAAGGCTTCGTTGTCTTCGAGAAGCCTTTCGGTATATTTCGCGAAATACAGATCCAGCTGATGCCGGGAGGGTTTATAGAGCCGGTTGATCGCTTCAAGCTTCTGTGCCAGCTCATTTTTAAAGGCATCCCTGGAAAGACGACCCTGGCGGTATGATGAGACGATGCTGTCGACATCGGTCCATCTGGTTTCAATGGAGGAGATAATTTCCTCTTTTCGCGCGAGCTTTTTCTGTCGCATCTTGCCGCTGATGAGTGCGCATATTCCCCATGCGAGCAATACGGTCATGCATCCTACGATAAAACCCGGTACCAATGCCAACACGTGAGACATATTTTTTCCTTTCCCCTCTTTAACGCTTAACGGCCTGGAACGTTTGTCCGATACCTCTGCCAACTGCCCACATACGCTCATAGTATAGTACGCAGGAAGGCTCGTTGTCAAACAGATCGCCTCAAAAAAATCCGGTTTTAAAAGAACGTTTTTCTGGTTTCCCGGTTTGAATTCTGCTTTAGAGACCCCTTTTCGCCGCGATGTCATATACCCGGATATATTTCCGTGCGGCGCGTTCCCAGGAAAATTTTCTGACCTCCCTGATCCCGTTATACATCAGGGACGCGTAGACTTCCGGTTCAGAACTGGTCTCCATCGCTTTCAGAAGCGCGCCGTGGGCTGCCTGCACCAACGCTTCATACAACGGCAATGTCAGGCGCTTCGACGGAGGAAGATCGAGGAGCGTCCGCCACTCTTTTGCCGCGCAATCGTCCGAATACGTTTCACGGAAAAGAATACCGGTCGGCGGACTGTCATCATACACCAGCTTGAGATTTCCGTAGAATGAGGGAACCGCGACCGGAACGGCTGAATTAACCTGGAGCCACAGCCCTCCGGTTGCCCGCGCCACGATCGGCGTGCCGTTCATAAGGCCCTCGTTCGCGCTGCCGAAAGGCTCGTAGAGCGACGGCATGAGCAAAAAGGTCGATCCCTTTAAAAACAGATCATACAACCGCCGGGATATTTTAAACGGCCATATTTCAATGTCGCCGCAGCAGCGCTCGGTGATCTCCCTGAAAAACCTCAGGTCATCCCGCCGTCCACCCGAACGGCTCGAGGGACAGAAAAGCAGTTTTGCGCTGTTGCGGGGAAGGCGCTCGAACGCATGAAAGATCACGTCAAAACCCTTCTGCATAAAATCGAGGCGGCCGGCCATATAAAACACCGGCGTGGCGGTATCACAGGGATCGATCGCCAGTTTGCCCTCAATCCGGGCATCTCGCGAATTCTGGAGCGTCTTGACGAATCTCCTTTTGAAGGTATTTTTCCGAATCAGCAACCGGTCGAAATCACCCGATTTCGCCCTTGACACGACCGCGGTTGAAAATGGCGCCGACGAATCGCTGAAAATCCCGTTTTCAATTCCCACCGGCGGATTCATTGAAAAAATGGTCTGCAGATGGTCGGCAAATACGGTCTTCTGCAGAGGGTCGCTGCGCACTTCGCATGCGAACGGCGTGCTTACGGCAATGAGCGGACCATTGAGAAAGGGAATCGTACACTGCAGGACCGTTTCACCCCGGATCTCCCTGCCGAAAAAGAGACGCTGGAAAGAAGGGGGCAATCTGCGGTCAAAGGAGTTGTGAAGCGTTAACACCGAACGCACCTGGCCGAGCAGCGCGCTCATAGCCGCCATCCGTGACGTAATGGCAATCGAGGCCGTCTCCCACTCATGCGCGTGAAACAGGATATTTTCAGTCATGCCGAGTTGCGCAAGGGCAAAGGGAACGGCAGCGGCAAACGCGAGCGTATCGAGCAACAGATCGTCCTGATTCTTATAGGAATAGGGGTTTTCTCCGGCAATGAAACGGCCCGGTATCGCCAGATAATATGAGGGAATCTCGGTGGAGGTGTCGCGATAACAGGAAAGTGTTGCCGCATAATTACAAACGCGGAACTCCACGTCTTTGATGCAGGTTTCCAGGAGTCCCGCTCCCAGGGCGTGTTGCATCCCCGAATGACCGGCATGGAACGGGCTTATGAAAACGACCCTCTCACCCCTTTTCCGGAGATGATGAGGAAGATATTTCATGACCGGCGCGAGCCCGCCCAGCGATGCAATACGGTTTTCGAATGCCAGCAGAATCACCTGCCGGGCGCCGCTTCGAAAGGTCCGTTCCGCACGCAGCATGGTTTCGATCTCATGAGGGCTGAAAAATTCGTGGAGGCGACGCCGGAGAGGGGTCCACTGTTCAAGTCGTGTTGAAAACAACAGGTCGAAAAACTCCTGATCCGCCATCGTTCCCTTTTCCGAAATTTTTGGTGCTGCCGGCGTCGTATCCCCCATTATACGGTACTCCGGTGCTTTTTGTCTATGAGCATGACAATGAGGCCGGTTACCGCCGGAAGGATGATATTGATAAGAAGGATCAGGAGCGATACGCCCAGTATCACCGGCGACGGGTCAAGCGCACCGGAAAAACCGACGCCCCTGTTATCGATCATCATCCCGAATGCATATTCCCGCAACCCGATATTTGCGATAAAAAAGGGCAGAAACAACATGAACGCATAGACCTGGGCGGCGATCACCATATTCTCAAAGAGCGAAGCGCTGCCGAACATGAACAGGATGAGCGATGTCTGGACGAGAAGCGCGGCCTGGGCGCAAAGTGATGCGCCGATGATGCTCCCGCTGAAATACCGGGGCGCGGCCCCGGTCAGGTTTCGCAGGTGCGCGGCAATAGATCCGATCCTGCCGCGGTTAAAGACACGGTTTTTCGAAAACAGCAGAATCACCCCGGCGGTAATCGAGACGCCGATGACCAGGGCGGCCATGCAGAGCGTCAAACGGTCCGGCGGACGGCTTTTCAGAAAGAAAACCTGCAGTCCCATGCCGATACAGCCGAACAGCACGGTCGCCGCAACAGCCGCGATCTTATCGATGGCAACGGAAAGCACGGCATCGGCTTTCCGCCCGGCGTCAAGTCGAATGGCGCGACCGAACTCACCGACCCGTCCCGGCGTAATAAATGCAAGCAGGTTTCCCCAGACGAACATGGCAAAGGCGCGGTACAGGCTGACGTTGAATTTCTGTATCCCGAGTATCGCGTGCCAGCGGAGAAGCTGGAAAAAAAGCGAGAGCAGGCCGAGCGCCACGGCGCCGGCAAGCAGAAGGGGCGACAGATGCGCCCCCAAAAGCCCCATTTGTTCACGGGTAATGCCCTTGTTCACCATTACCACGAAAAGAACGGTAATGGTTATCCGGAGAATCCAGGATACTGCCTGTGCGGTTCGTGCGGTCATGAATAACGTTCGAAGGAATAGTGCCAGTGCCATGGTAACGTGATGAGGGATTGAAATATAATTCATCCCAGCAAAAGCGGGGACGGCCTGGATACGAAAGAAATGTCCGATGCCCTGGGTGTACGCCGGTGGTATATTACACCCTATGATCGTCGAACCGCGCACTCCCGCCTATTTCATGCAAAACGCCTATCAGGAAGCTCTCAAGGCGCTCGATGAGGGCGAAGTCCCTGTCGGCGCGGTGATCGAAAAGAACGGCACCATCATCGGGCGGGGGTACAACCGTATCGAGAAGCTTGCCGATGCGACCGCACACGCCGAGATCATCGCCATTACCGCCGCCGCAGCAAGCCTCGCCACCTGGCGACTCGACGGATGTACCATCTACGTAACCCTGGAGCCCTGTATCATGTGCCTCGGCGCGCTGCTCCAGTCGCGCATCAACGGCATTGTCTATGCTGCATCAGACCCCCGCCTCGGCGCCGTGACCGCCCGCAATTACCGCCCACCGCTCGAAGAGGCATACGGTTTTTTTCCGGACACCTCGTCCGGCCTCATGGCGCAGGAGTGCACAGCCCTGCTCAAATCCTTTTTCAGGGAACTGCGGAAAAAAACCTGACCCGGATTCTCCGGAATATAATCATGATTACCATTTTCCCGTTCCAGCCGATACACCGGATAGGAAAAAAGGCGTTTCGGAAAAGGGCGTACGCCCCTGCAGGCCGCACTCTGCACAACCACGCCCCGCCGGAGCCACCTTCTGACGGTGGAGTGCACCTCCACTACCGTTCCCATGGGCTCCGGATTTTTTACGATTAAATCCTGCAGGCCGAGCAC
>JAFGOU010000283.1 GCA_016926315.1 Chitinispirillaceae bacterium | reverse complement strand
CGGTGCGGGATACCGCGCCCCGGGATTTCGCGTTCAGCACCGATCCTTACGAGTATGAATTCGAAAAACCGGCCATTGACATTCTGACCGGAAGCGAAACATTCAGAAATGCGGTCCTGTCGGGCGTGTCGCTTGATGAGCTGCGCAGCATATGGCAGCGCGACCGCGCGCCGTTTGTTGAGCGGTTCCCGGCGTTGTGCCATTACCCTGAGGAGCATTCGTGAGGGCCTTTATTCTTGCCGCCGGATTCGGCACGCGGCTCAGGCCGGTTTCGGAGCATGTTCCAAAAGCGCTCGTGCCGGTCTGCGGAAAGCCGCTGCTTGAGCGGGCGCTGCGGTTTTGCAGCTCGCAGGGTATCACGGAAATCGGAGTCAATTCCCATCATCTGCACGAGCAGGTGGCCGCCTATAGGAAAACCTCACCGTATGCCTTTTCACTGTTTCATGAGCGGGACGCGATCCGTGGCACGGGCGGCGGCCTGTTTTTCGCGCGCGATTTCCTGGCGGCGGAAGAACATTTTTTCGCGTGCAACGTTGACATCGTTTACACATTCGACCTGCGGCCCTGCCGGGAGCGGTTCCTTGCCTCGGGCATGACGGCCGCTCTTCTGGCAGTACCGACGGAAGAACAGGGCACGATTCTGTATGAAAGGGAATCCATGGCCTATGCGGGCGCCGTTCCCCAGACCCATATCAGCCCGGACATGGTACGCGCGGATTATATCGGCGCTGCGCTCTACCGGCGCGAGTTTCTTGATTGTTTGACCGCGGATGATTTTTCCGTGGTCCCGGTGTGGAAACGAGTCGGGCAGCAGGGACACACCGTCGGCGTGATGCTCGTGGAACCGTGTTACTGGCGCGATGCCGGTTCTCCGGAGTCGCTTGCCGCGCTCCACTTCGATGCGATCGATGGCGCGCTCCAGCTTGACCTTCCGGACCATCTGGTTCTTGACCGGGACAACAGGCGCTGTTTTCACCGTGATCTGCCTGCAGAAGCGCGCGGGCGGATCGGCCGCTACGCATGGGTGGAGGCGCCTTTTCTTGATGGAAAGGCGACTGTTACACGGGCGATCGTGTATGCGGATGCTCGCCTTCCTTCCGACGGCGCAATCGAAAACAGGATACTCACCAGGTACGGCGAGGTGTGGTTTGAATAGCCAACTGGTCCTGACACCGGCGCAGCAGTCGTTTCTTAAAAAGAATATTGACGGATTCAAGAACGGCAGATGGAAGGTATCCATTGCGGGCCAGGCCGGTTCGCAGCGCCAGTTTGTCCGGGTACAAGAAATGTCGGGCAGGGGCGATTCCTACATACTGGTGGTATGGGACAGCAGGGACGAAGACTGGCGGCGGTATCTTTCGATTCCGCGGGAGGTCGGCGCGCAGGTTGATTTTCTGCCCCGGATTTTCTGCGCAGACGGCCGCCGCGGGCTCATTCTTGAGCAGGACCTTGGCGATGAAACGCTCAAGAAATTCTGCGACCGCAACGCGGCCGGCCATGGGACGGTGCTTGATGCATATCGCTCCGTCATCGGAGCACTTGTCAAGTGGCACAGCCTTGACATGGCGCTGTCGCCCACCATCGCTTCCCGGGCGCTGGATGCTGAGACGTTTCTCTGGGAAACCGACTATTTCGCCCGGCGATTCGTGGTGGATTTCTGCGGCGAGGAGCGGCTTCTGACCGGTGCCTGGGAAAAAGAGCGCCGTGATCTCGCGCAGAACGCCGCCGCGTTGCCTAAGCGGCCGCTGCACCGGGACTTCCAGTCGGAAAATATCCTGTTTGCACAGGGCGCAATAAAGTTCGTGGATTATCAGGGTGCGCGTCTGGGCCCGCCCGCCTATGATTGCGCGTCCCTGCTCTATGATCCCTACATGAATGAGTATTCGCAAGATGAGGTTGACCTGCTCTTCGGGTATTACTGCTCCCAGGCGCTGGACGTCAGCATGGAGCGCCGGCCGTTTGCAATCTGCGCTGCGCAGCGGCTCATGCAGGCGCTGGGCGCGTACGGGAATCTCTCGCTGCACCAGGGTAAACCGCGCTACCGGGAGTTCGTACCGCGCGCACTTGAGCGCCTCTGTACGGTCATGGAACGGTTGCAGGAGTTCCCTGCGATGTTATCGGTCGCCCAGGCATGCCGCGACGCAGTCAGAGCGACCAACGGCGATAGACGAAAAAAAGGAGGAATACATGACAGTCGACAGGACCAATCCGAGGAACCCGGCCCATGAGGTAGACACGCTGTTTGTTGACCGCTGGTCGCCCCGTTCCTTTGTTACCGAGGAGCTGGCCGGCAGCCTGGTCGATGCGCTGCTCGAAGCCGCGCGGTGGGCACCGTCGTGCATGAACGAACAGCCGTGGCTTTTCTGGGTGGCGCGCAGCAAAGAGTCAAGGGGGCGGTTTATTTCCACGCTTACCGAGCGCAACCAGGTCTGGGCGAAAAACGCATCGCTGTTTTTATACATCGGGGCGCGGAAATATTTTGGCGATTCAAATAACCCAAACCGGCACGCGCTGTTCGATGCGGGCGCTGCCTGGATGTCGCTTACGCTCCAGGCGAGAAGGCTGGGGCTTCACGCCCATGGCATGGCCGGATTCGATCGGGACAGGGCGTATGCGCTCACCGGCGCGAATCCTGATCGATCCGACATCATTGCCGCGATTGCAGTAGGCAGGCGCGGTTCCGCTGAGGAACTACCTGAAGATATACGGAAAAGGGAAGCGCCTACGCCGCGCAACGAGGTCGAAACGTTTACCGTTGAACTCTGAGGTGATCCGTCACGGTGAAGAAAAAATTCAGGTTTTTTCCATAAACATTAGCTAAATTTGAATTGTATACCGTAGAGGTGAAGATTTAATGCGCGATTCTTCTCTTATAGGGTGAAGGGAAATTTTTCGCTCGATAACCATACCGTTCTCAAAAGGGAGGGCCGGATGAGAAGAAGGGATTTTATCAAGACGGCTGCAATGGCCGGGACTGCGGTGTCGGTACAACCGTTGATCCACGGTTCTTCTCGTGCAGGAACGGCAAAATCGCGAGTCGTGATCGCCAATGACCCCCAGTGTTTCACGAACAATGCCGCGGTGCCGGCGCGCGTACAGGACATGGTTGACTACTGCATCATGACGCTGACCGGTCAATCAACGCGGGCAGCGGCGTACGAGGCGCTCTTTCCTGAGCCGGTGACGTCGGGAACGAAGATCGTCATCAAATACAATTCCTGGTTCAACCTGACCAATACACCTTCATATGCAAAGGTGTACAATGCACTGCGATCAGGCCTGACTTCCATGCTCAACGGTACCTTTCCTGAGGCGAACATCACGGCGAGCGACCGCAGCGGCACTGCGGCGTCCGGTAACCCGCAGTTTACCATTGGGAGCACCACGTACCGGATCCAGAACGTCATCATGGATTGCGACTATTTCATAAATCTGGCGGCCTGCTGGGCCATGAATAATTCCCAATATCCCTGCGGCGTCACCATGACGGAGAAAAACATGATGGGTGCCCTGAGTCCGCTAGGATCGCTGAGCACTTTTCATAGCTACTTCACAAACTCAAATACCCCGGCGCTCGCTATCCTTAACAGCCAGCCGGTGTTCCGGCAGAAACAGGTGCTGGCGCTTCTGGACGGTATTGCGATCCGTACCGACAGCGGTCCGGGGGGAGCACCCAACAAAACCGCCTTTTCGGTCATTGCGAGCAAGGATATGGTCGCGGCGGATTACCAGGGACTCCTGATACTCAAGGAGAACGGCCTTTCGAGCGACAAGGAGGAGTCGGCCCGGACCGTGTTTGATCTTTCTGCGCAGGCGCCGTATAATGTCGGCGTCTCGGATCCGAACGATATGGAGGTGGTGAATATCGCGCCGCCGTGGGACACACGGGTGACGTGGGGCGGCAAAGGCATTGAGCGGATGGGAGTGCGGGTGCGGTTAGGAAGGCGGAACAACCGGTCCTATGTGATATTCGGGATTGACGATCGCGCTGCCGGGCCGTATGAACTATCAATTTTCACGATGAGCGGCGTCCTGATATGGACGTCCCCTACGCTTGAATGGAACGGGGAGACTTCCGGCGGCACAACCGCTTCGCCCGGACCGTACCTTTTTGCCGTCAAAGCGGGCCGGAAGGTTGTCCGTGGGCACATCGTTGTTCAAGGGTGAAGCGCGCCTAAGCGCGCCTGGGCCCGGAGTCGTATCAATGACCCGGGCCGGACCACGGCAACCGCACACCTGACAAAAGGAGGTCCTCATGAAACGCAGAGATTTCCTCAAAACCACGGCAATTGCCGGTACCGCCGTTTCAATCAGCCCGCTCAGGGGCGGAGCGTCGTACGCGGGTGGTGGAAGATCCAAGGTGGTTATTGCCAAAGACACGCAGTGCCTGCCGTCGGCCGGCTCCCCGGACGAGGAGCGGATCCAGGACATGGTGGATCACGCCATCATGGAGCTTACCGGGAACAGGGATAAAACCGCCGCCTACCGGGCGATTTTCCCGGAAGCGGTGTCAAGTTCGACACGTGTCGTTCTCAAGATCAACCAGAGCGTTGATAATACTTCGCGGAACGCCTCGTTTCGTGCCGTTTACGAGGCATTCGAGTCCGGACTGAACAGCATCGGCATCACCAATGTCACCACGCTCGGCAGCAGCAATACGGCGGCGTCGTCTAATCCGCAGTTTTCCATGGGGAGCACCTCGTTTAGGATCGTTGATGCGATCGCCGAGTGCGACTATTTCATTAATATTCCCGGGTGCTGGGCGACTTCTGCCTCGATGGCCGGCGTGACCATGAACCTCAAGAACATGATGGGTGCGGTTTCCGGGTCGCGCGGAAACATGCATTCCCTTTTCGCGAGCTCCACCACGCCGGCACTTTCGATTCTCAACAATCAAGAGATATTCAAGGAGAAACAGGTGCTCTGCATCATTGCCGCGATCCAGATCCGGTCTGACAGCGGACCGGGCGGCTCACCGAACAATACGGCCCATTCGATTATCGTGAGCAGGGACATGGTGGCTGCGGATTATCAGGGCATGCTGATCCTCAAGGAGTACGATCTGACCTCGGACCGTGAGACCGTTGCGAGAGAGGTGTTCGACCTTGCGGCACAGTCGCCCTACAACATCGGCGTGGCTGATCCGGCGAACATGGACGTGGTGAATATCGCTCCCCCCTGGGACACGAAGGTGACCTGGAGCGGCCGCAACGTTGAAAAAATGGGACTCAGGGTCATATACGTTCGGCGTAACAACCGGCCACATATCGTTTTTAAATTAAACACGCCGCACCTCGGTTCACCTCGGCTCACCATTTTCAGCATGGGCGGTTCAAAGATCTGGACATCGCCGCGTCTGGAATGGAACGGCGAGACTTTGAGCGGCGGGACCGCGGGTCCGGGACCGTATCTGTATGCCGTCACCGCCGGCCGGAGAACGGTGCGCGGGCACATCATGATCGGACGGTGACAGGAGAGAATGAAACGTATTGCAAAGAACAATGCGCCTTCGCCGGGAAGGCGCACCTTTCTCAAGCAGGTTGCCGCAGCAACGGCGGGCGCGGCGGCTGCCGGTGTACCGATTCCTGCCGCCGCCGCGCCCGGCTCCTCCTGGACCGACCGGAAACCGGTCAACCCGGCCATTGACAACCTCAGGGTGGTGTGCTGCCATGATCCGGCCATGGTCACGGGCAACTATATCCGCGGCAGTATGGCGGCCCAGAACGCGCCCGTGGTTGCGACTCGCGTCCATGCCAACCTTGACGGAATGGCAAAGGCGCTCGCGCAAAAAAACTCCGCGGCCGAAGCGTGGCAGACCATTTTCCAGAAACCGGCTGCCAAGGAGTGGTCAGCGGTCAGGGTCGCGATCAAACTTAACTGTAAAACCAATAATGGTACGCCGAACAACAATCCCCGTATCGCGATCATTGAAAAGGTATGCATGGTTCTCCATACCATTGGCGTGGCATATGAGAACATTACGCTCTATGACGCTGATGATGAGGACGCAAGCGCACTCTATGCCGACTTTATCGGCAACGGTATCCCGTCCGGGGTGCGGGTCAGCGAAGGAGCAGCGCTTCTGGGCGGAAAGACTGCCGCGCCGGTTCCTGCACCGAGCCAGGGCACGAGCCGGTGCGTGCGCGACATAGCGAACGGGACCATTGATATACTTATCAATATCTCGGTCAATAAGGGCCACCAGTACGTGCACCCGGGATACTGTACCCTGAGCATGAAAAACCATCTGGGCACCTTTGATCCCCAGCCGCATGAGACCGACTATGTGATCGCGATAAATAAAAGCGACGCAATTCTCGGCGGCACGCCGGTGCGGCAGCAGCTCTGTATCGTTGATTCGCTCTGGGCGAATGTGGCGCACAACCATATGACCATGCCCGACGCGGCAAATCACCGGCTTATCATGGGAACGTTCGGTCCGGCGGTCGACTATTGTACGGTCAAGAAGGTGCGTGAAGATATACTTGGCGCCACGCATGAAAACAGCGTGATCGCACGGTTCCTCACCGATTTCGGGTACCAGGCAAGCGAGGCGGCCACGACGTTCGTGAATGTTGATCCGGTCCCGCTTGGCTCCAGGAGACAGCAACGCCGGACAGGCACACTTGTGGTGTTTGATCCGCAGGGCCGGGAGGCCGGCATCTTCGGCGTGACCATTGGAGCAGGCCCAGTGGCGGTCACGGTGTCGGATCTGCAGGGCAGGATTGTTGCCGGCCTGCCGGTTGTCCGGCAGGGGAACGGGACCCTTTCCGCCCGCTGGGACGGCCAGAACCGTACCCGAAGGGGTGCCGAAAGCGGAACGTATCTTTTCACCGTACAGCAGAACGGTACTGCGCGTTCAAAAAGAATACACCTTATACGCTGATAGTATGAAAGGACCCGTGATATGAATCGTTTCCTTACCGCGATCGCGTGCGCCCTTATGGTCCTGTGCAAAGGCACGAACGATCCCGACAGCGGATCGTCACCCATCAAGCAGGTATGGGAGCTGCATATCACGGACAATGCGGTTGCCGGATGGATTGAGGACGTCAACCGGTACCAGATATTCGATACGACCATTCTCTTTAACATCATTGACGGTGGCGCGCCTAAATTTATCGAGCAGGGACTCGTCGGCGGTATTGTTCAGGTAATGCTGTACGATACGCTATTCGAATGCATCATCTACGCCGAGGACTTCGGATCACCGCAGAACGCGCGCAACATGCTCAATGCGATAAAAATCGATGTGCAAGAGATGCCGCTGCGGATCCCCGGATTCGACAGCACCACGGCCGTGGCAAAAGAGTACATCGGAGGAGCGTTTGTGGCGGCGATATTCAACCGTTTTTATATCGAGCTGCACTTCAGCGGGTATGAGGATGTGCAGCAGGCGCTTGGCGACGCCGCCTCTTTTTTGCAGGTGTACAGGAACAAGATCCTGCCGTGAGCCGGTGCTCTTCGCCCTGCGGGTGCGCGCTGGAACCGTGGCCGGTAATCAGGTGGTACGCCGGTCAAACAGATGCAGTCCCAGCCTTACCTGCAGCGAGGTGGCCTCTTTTACCGCGTCTTCTTTTGTCATCAGCGTCACGCTGATACGCTCGCCCTCGTCCGGACTGCCCCGTGTTGTTCCTGAAAGCGCGCGGAACGTGTCGCCGTCAAGTTCCTTGACGCAACCGTAATAATAAATGCCCTCGTCGCTCGCGCCGACCGAGCTGAACAGCTTCCGGTCGCACAAGGGGAAGAGTTCTTTGGGGGCTACCGAGAGGCCGGTTTCCTCCTCAAGTTCCCGCACGGCGACACCAAGCGGATTGCCGGTCTCATCATCGAGCATGCCTGCGGGAAATTCGAGGCTCAATAGGCCGCTGCCGATCCTGCGCTGCCGGATCATGAGGAACCGCTCTTCGCCGGTGTCATGGTTGCGCACCAGTGGAACAATGAGGCACGCGTCCCCGCGAATAAAAACGATGTTGGGCAGGCGCGTGCCCTCCTTGGAGACCACGTCGGCGTCAAGGAGCGCAAAGAGCAGGTCGCCGTTTTTTTTATGGAGAAGATGGATCGGGGAGAGCCGGCGTACCGTGCATCCGGCATCGGTGAGCATCTGTTTCCAGGCAGCGATTTTAGGCGAGGATTCGAGGGGCTGTTTGTCCATGCTTATGCGTGACGATGAATTTATCTGCGAAGAGCTAAAAAATCATCGAAAGAAAGTCCTGCATTACGAATTAAGGCACGCAGCGTTCCGGGCGCCAGTTCTTTGTGCTGGGGGATCGATAGGTTTGCGCGTATTCCCTGCTTTACCAGGACTACGTGACTGCCTACTTGACCCATTTTCCTCCAACCGGCGCGTTCAAATGCTTTGGCGGTTTCTTTCCCGGATATATTGCCAAGCCGCCCCATCAAACAGCCACCACGACTTGATTATCTGCCGGCAAGCCGGCCGCGGCCTTCTGGTCTTCAGCCCAGAGCCACGCAATGATGGCTTCCTTGATATTTTCAAGGGCTTGCTTATCATCTTTGCCTTGTGAAACGCAACCGGGAAGCGCGGGGCATTCGGCGATGATCCACTCGCTTTCGTCGTCTTTCTTCAAGGTTACATGAAAAATCATACCACCACCTTATCAAAGGGAATTTCTTTCCAGAATATACAATAACGTGAGCGGCGCATTACAACTGAAACATCAGGTGCGAGACCCCCAGCGCGGCCAGAACGCCTGCCGCGTCGGCGATAAGACCGGCGGTGAGCGCGTAGCGGGTGCGGCGGATACCGACGCTGCCAAAATACACCGCGAGCACGTAGAACGTGGTTTCGGTTGATCCCTGCATGACCGAGACCAGAAAGGACGAAAAACTGTCCGGCGCATGGTTGACGATTTCGGACATGACCGCGAACGACCCGGTGCCGGAGAGCGGGCGGAGCAGGGCCACCGGCAGGGCGTCCGTGGGAAAGCCGAGCGGGGAGAGCAGCGGTCCTATAAGCCGGGTGAGCAGGTCGAGCGCGCCGGATTCGCGGAACATGCCGATGGCCACGAAGATAGCGACCAGGAAGGGAATGATCCTGACCGCGATCTGGAACCCTTCCTTCGCGCCGTCGGTCAGCGTTTCGTATACCTTGACCCCGCGAAAATACCCGAACAGGAGAAACAGTCCCATGAGCAGCGGTATGAGCCAGCCCGTGCCCTTGACAAGAAGGTTGTAATCGAACACCGGCAAACGGCCGGCGGCGATGAAGTGGTACGGGACCGCGGCGAAGAAAAGCACGATCATGATCGTCGCGATGATTTTCCCGACAGGCCCGGGTTTGAAGAGCTCCTCGGCTGCGGGCGCTGCCGCCTGCTGCGTGTCCGCGTTTTCTCCGGGTGCCTGCTCCGCAGAAACATTCTCCCGCTCCGTCGCGGCAGGGTCAGGACTGCGGCGCGCGAAAAGTTTCGCCGCCGTGATGCCGACGATCGTCGAGCAGAGTGTCGCGATAAAGGCAGGCACCAGGATCGACGCGGGGCTGGTGGCGCCCGCGGCGGCCCTGATCGCGATCACGCCAAGTGGCAGGACCGCGACGTTCGAGGTGTTGATCGCGAGAAACAGGCACATGGCATTGGTGGCCGTGCCCTTGACCGGATTGAGCTTGTCAAGCTCGGCCATGGCCTTAAGGCCCATGGGCGTGGCCGCGTTGCACAGACCAAGCATGTTGGCGGACATGTTCATGATCATGGCCGACATGGCTGGATGGTTTGCCGGAACATTGGGAAACAGCCATTTCATGACCGGCCGTATGGCGCGGCTTATCAGAAGCATCAGCCCCGCGCTCTCGGCGACTTTCATGATGCCGAGCCAGAGCGCCATGGCGCCGATAAGCCCGATGGCCAGCATGACCGCGTTTTTGGCGGCGTCAAACGAAACCTTGGTGATGACGTCCATGGTGCCGCTGTACGCGGCGACCACTATGCTGATGAGGATCAGATAGAGCCAGATGACGTTTATGGCTGAGGGCTTATTTGCCATGGGAATGCATTACAGCATTGCTTTGCGCAGTTTTCTCTTGAGCCGGTGAATCGTGGCGCGGATCATCCCGAGTTTTTTATAGTCTTTGTCGGACTGGGACAGCATTTCATCGCGCTGTTTCTTGAGCTGTTTGATCTCTGCCTTTAATTTCGTTTTGTCGATGCCGTGGGCAACGTGGTGCACCCGGTGATCGATCCCAAGCGCCTTGCAGAGCCCGACCAGGAGATGCTCCTTGTTGAGCTGGGAATATCCCTTGACCGCTTCGTGGTCCATCCCTTTCGCGATTTCACGAAGCTGGGCAACGGTTTTTTTCTTGAGTTCCAGATACGAATAGGCCATACGCTGTATACCCTCCGGTCTTTGTAGGTAATGATAATGAATCCCGAATGAACAGAATGGCAAAATAGCTGATCGAAGCGGTGTAATCAAGAGGGAGCGTGCGCAAGCTGCCTTTTTATCCTCTTCAACGCGGATGACGTATTGACCACCAAGTCAACGGGATTTTCTCCTTGAACAGGATAATCCGGTATAAAAAGAGCTATATTGATAGAAGCGTCCCGCCTTGCCGGCAGAAACAGCGAAAGGATTCCGTCGCATGAAGCCTGTCAGATGCATAATGGTGTTGTCTTCAGTTTATTGCCTTCTGGTGGTTTTTGCAGCCCACGCGACCCGTTTCTATGTCGCGCCGACAGGGAGTGATCAGGCCGCGGGGACCGAATCCGCGCCGTTTGCATCCATTGGCAGGGCGCAGACCGCGGCATCCGCAGGCGATACCGTATTCATCCGGGGCGGCGTGTACCGGTTCAGCGGGACATCGGCTACCACAGGCGTGGCATTTTCCAAAAGCGGCCAGCAGAACCGGCCGATCAGATACATTGCCTGTCCGGGTGAAATTCCGATATTTGACCTGTTCGACCTGCTGCCCAATGCCCGGGTTACGGGGTTCGACATCACCGCAAGCTGGATCCACCTTCGCGGTCTGGAGGTCAGGGGAGTGCAGCAGATCATTGTCGGCGACTCCTGGGGCATCCGCATCCGGGGAAGCAACAATATTTTGGAGAACCTCAACGTGCACCATTGCGAGGCGCCGGGAATTTTCATAACAAGTGGCGGCAATAATGTCATAGTAAATTGTGACTCACACGACAATTACGATCCTCTGGAAGGCGGCGGCAACGGGGACGGGTTCGGGGGACATGTTAATGCAACGTCCAATACCGGAAACGTGTTCCGCGGCTGCCGCGCCTGGAACAACAGCGACGACGGGTATGATTGCATCAATTGCGACGCGGCGCTGCTGTTCGAGCATTGCTGGAGCTGGTCCAATGGGTACGTACCCGGAACAATGACCGCGGCAGGCAACGGCGCGGGTTTCAAAATCGGCGGCTTCGGCAATCCGCCTTCCGGATACCCCAGTCCGGTACCGCAGCACACCGTCAGGTTCTGCGTGTCATTCAACAACCGGGCTCAGGGTTTTTACCAGAACCACCATCCGGTCGCCAATTATTACTACAACAACACGTCGTACAACAACCGGTCGGCCAACTTCAACATGCTTGGATACGATCTCGCGGCCGGGGCGGATGCGGGACGGGGAGTGCTCAGGAACAATATCGCGTTTACCGGAACAGCGGTCACGAGCGCCGGCGGGACCGATGCCGCGAATAACACCTGGAATCTCACCTCGATTTCCGTCACCGCAGCGGATTTCCTCAGCATCGACAGTGCGGGAATGGCCGGTCCGCGCGCACCCGGCGGCACGCTTCCCGATGTGCCTTTCCTTCGCCTGGCAACAGGAAGCGATCTTATTGACAAAGGGGTCAATGTCAATTTGCCCTTTTCCGGTCGGGCGCCCGACCTTGGCGCGTTTGAGTCCGGCGGCGTTGCGGTTGCAAGGAATAATCATGCTTTCGCGCCCGTGCGGAGGACGGAATATAGCAATCCGGCTGCTCACGTATCCCGGATATTTGATCTTTCAGGAAAGAAGGTAAACAGGAACACCGCAGTGATACCTGCTATGCCGTTTGTATACGGTGCAGGGATGAAAACAGGCGGAGTGCGGCCGTTTGTTGTAATTCAGATTCAATGATCCATAATGGATTCTATTCAAAATTGTTCCGTTCTGTTCGTCATACCGGCGTATGCCGGTATCCAGCCGTATACTTGCCCAAACCAAGCTGGATTCCGGCTTTCGCCGGAATGACAGTCTCTACCCACTTGAGTAGTAACAATAAAATTATAATATCACCCTGAATCCCGCGCACAGGCCGATGCCGCCCATGTTCCTCTTGTCAAAAAGGTCGGCATCGTTGCTCACGGTCTTGGTGTTTGCCCAGCGGTATTCCAGGCCCAAAAACAGGGCGCTGTGTTCGCCGATATCGTAAAGCGCGTCAACGCCGGCCTTCATGATGAGGCCGAAAAAATAGGGGCTGACCGTCGAAGAGGTCGCGCCCGCCGAATCTGCCGCCTGGTTGTAGCTGTAGATCATTGAGTTGTACCCGATCTGGAACCGCGCCACCGGATGCACGATCAGGTCGGGCACCGGATCAATGTGGAAAAATCCCATGACCGGGAACATGAAGGATTTCTGTTCGCTGATGATGCGGTATCGCGTGGTAGACGCTTCCCGTACCCGTTCTTCCTTTGACTGCACGTTCCATAAGAAGTTGCCTGTTATACCGAGCGCGATCTTTTTGTCCACAATGATGCCGTAATTCACCTCCGCGTCGCCGGTCGGCACGCCGGTGGAGAGCAGTGCCCTCGGCCAGGTCATGCCGATCTTCATGGACATCATGTTTTCTGCATGTGCAACCGTTGCGCTTGCTGTCAGCATGCTGAGCAGAACAAGATAACGACAGGCGATCATATCATTCCTTTTGCTGAGGTGGGTGCGCTGGAATTGAAAGAGTTCCTGATAAATATAGTTTCTGTTTAAAATACGGTTTGATACCTTCATGCTGAAACGCCTCACCCTTTCTCCCCTGGCCCCTCTTCCCCTCTCCGCCAGCGGAGAGGGGAAGAGGGGTGCCCTGAGGTCGAAGGGCGGGGTGATGGGGTGAGGCGATATCGCTACTCCACGAGCCAGTGGTTGCCTTTGCCGCTCACCACGGGCCGGTCATTGGCGCCGTTTTCATCGGCCCAGTATAGGTGCCTTCGGTTGCGGTCGTACGTCCTGACATACAGGACCTTGACCTTGTCCCGGTACCATATGACCTGTGGATCGCTTTCGCCATACAGCTTCTGCGTGCTGTCCGGAGCCTGGAAAAACCTCGCCGGTGCGGTCGTGTCACGGCGCACGACCAGCAGTTCGGGAAGATCAAGACCGGCCGAGACGATGAGGCGCCTGGCGTCAGGGAGCCAGCAGTAGCTGTTGATGAATTCGCCCGTGGTGAGGGGCCGGTGCATCCCCTTCGCGCGGTCAAAGAGCCAGAGGTCGGCGCCGCCGTCGGTCCTGTTGCGGTCCGAAAGATAGGATATGAAAACGCCGTCAGGGCTGAACCGCGGCTGCAGATGGTTGCACGACTCGTCGGTCAGGCGCAGGGGATGCGTTCCGGCAGAATCGGACAGGTAGAGTTGCCAGGAGCGGTCCCGGTTTGAACAGAAGACCATTTCCCTGAAATCGGGCGAAAAGGCGATGGACCGTTCCGTGGAGTTTTCCCATTCGACAACAGGGAACAGCGCGCCGCTGTCCGGCCTGACCCGGTAGAGGTCGGTCACGGTATCGCCGCACCCGGAAGCGGCGTAGTAGAGCCAGGAGCCGTCGGGGGAGAACCGCGCTTCATACACGCTGACGCTGTCCGCCAGGACTCTTCTTCGTTCGCCGGTCAGGTCGGTCGAATAGAGCGGCCTGCATCCATAGGAGGTGTCGCGCTCCATGTAGGCCATGGCTCCCGCGTCAAACGAGACCGCGGGCGTGCCGCATACCAGCCCACTCGACGTGAGCGGGAACTCGGTGAGCTGGTCCACCATTTTAAGGTACAGGTCGGGAGTGCCGTCCCGGTCTGAAACAAACGGGAACACGCCCTGGGTGCTGGATTTTTTGGCCTCGTATTTGATCCGTCCCGTGTCAGAGCGGTCCTGGTCCGCGGTAATGGGCGCGACCATCTCTTTTACGGTCTTGTCCTCGGGCACATTCTCCGCAACCGGGTACAGACGGTTATCGTATGACAACAAGCGTTTGCGGTGGTCGAACCGCAGGGTAAGACATCCGACAAACTCGCCGTGCGCGCCTGCCGAGACCACGAGCGTATTGCCGATCTTCATGGGCGTTTCGAACCGCTGCGCCAGGCTTCCGCATACCACGATGTCGGCGCCCGCAAGCGATCCCGCATACCCCTTGATGTTTTCCCAGGAGTCATGGAGCACCACGATGCGCAGATTGCTGGTGCGCGCGTCGTGGCGCTTGAGTTCGAGCCTGAGCTCCTCGGCAAGCGAGGTGCGGGCCTTGGCAAGCGCGTCGGCGATCTCCGGCGTGTTTGCCGCCGAGAGCACCACCATGGCGTACTTGCTCTTTTCGATTTTTTCGCGGAACGTCACTTTCTTGTATCCCAGCCGCTCTCCGCCAAGGCAGACAAACGGCACGTGCGCCGAGTCCGCTTCAAGAAACAGGCCGATATCATAGTCGAACTCCCCCTGACCCAGGCCCGCCGCGTCGTGTTTGATATAGCGGTAATAGCGGTGCGCGATTTTCGCCTTGAGCTCATGTGATCGTGCCGTGACCACGTTGCCGGCAGCGAGGGAAACCGATACCGGGTACTGTGCCCTGAGCGCATTGATCACGGTCGCCTGCCTGGACAGTCCGCCGAGCGCATGGGCGTGCGGCGGCGGCAGGAACACGCCCCGGAGATTGCCGGAATAGATGATCGCGATTTCACGCTTCTTGCGCCGCAGGATTTCGGACCGCGCTTTGGTGATGAGGGTCTGCGCTTTCCAGAGGTTGGGGTTCCGCCTGAGCGCTTTGCGGGCGTAGGCGATGCACTCCTTGTACTGGCCCTTGCCGAAACGCTCCTGGGCAAGCGTTTCATACTCTTCTGCCGTGCGCGGCGCCAGCGCGTCCACCTCAAGACCGCAGGTCGCGGCCCAGATCGGGCCGAACAGGCGGGACTGGTATTTCCACGCGCCGTCAATGCTGTACGTGCCGCTTTTAAATCCTATGCCGGCCGACAGGCCCGCGACCGAGAATCCGGTGCCGAGCGGATACTCATACCCGCTGCGCACGCACAGATACCGAAGCGGCCGCCACTCAATGCACAGCGCCGAGGTGAGCGGCTCGTCCGCCGTTTTCTGGACGCCGGTTCCAAGGGAAAGCGTGTTGGCAATGCCGTACTCGGGATGAAAGTCCCGAAGCGGGTATACCTGGATCGACGCGCCGGTCTGCAGCGGCAGCGGTTCCGATCCCGCGTTGTACGTGACGGCGCTGCCGAGATGACGCACCTGGACGGTGCCGCTCAGCCAGTCGAGGGGACAGAACAGCACGTCTGCGGAGGTCGCGAGCGCCCTGCCTGCTTCGTAATCAAGCCTGCTTTCCACATAGTAGAGCGACGCGCCGGCATTGATCCTGCGGTCGAGAAACGACCTGGCGAACGACGCGCCCGCGGCAAACTCGATAAGGGAAAAATCGCTGGGCTGCTCGTCGATGTTGAACGCGTACCGGTCGGAGCCGGCCGTGAACATCTGGGAGAAGAGTCCCAGGGTGCCATAGCCCACAAACGGAACGGTCGCGCCCGCGAACTCGTTGCGCAGGCCCATGTGCCATTCACAGTGTGTGAGCGCGAACTGGCTTTTGTCCGAAAGCGAGGTCGCCGCGGTAAAGGTGTGTATGTCGGTGGCGTCGAACATGCCGACCGATGCCGCGTTGCCCAGCCCGAGCCCGCCTGCCGACACTGGGAGCGTGAGAAACGCGCAGGTCGTATGGCCGCTGTTTTCACCCAGCAAATCGATGAACCAGTCTTTGTCAACAGCCTGACCGTTGATCCCGGCTGCGGTGCCAATAACAAGAAGGGCAGAGAGGATGGTTGACGCTTTCATGGTCGCGTGCGCCTTGATGAACAACAGAAACGCCTGCCTATAAAGCATACCGTTATAATATCATCTCAGCAACAGTTAGCTAATTCATTGCAATACTATTAGATATATCGGTTGTGGGAGGGGAAACCATTACGGGGTTTAAAAAATCCTGAAAAAGGTGCGGTGATTGACCGTATGCGTGGTGATCGCCCCCGTCTTTATCATGCCCTCAAGCAAGTGTGCGGTCTCATTGATGGTCAGGCCGGTCAGCGTGGCGATCTCTTCTATGGTCGAGGGCCGTCGCGCCAGAAGGGAGCGCACGGTCTCGGGCGATACCGTTTGCCTGTTCCAGAGCGTGAGGTTTTGCGCCTGGCGCGAGATAATCTCAACCGGCAGCGGGGAAAACAGCGCGGCGATTTCCTGCAGCCGTTCCAGGGACGCGGGAACGACCCAGTCGCACGCCCCCGGCCGGTCGAGCGTGTTGAGCTGGACACGGTCAGGCGCGATTGCAGTGATCGCCTGTTTGAGCAGGCGCAGCTCGCTTTCCGTATCATTGATGCCCGGCACGATAAACACTTCAAGCCAGATCATGCCGGCATATTCCCGCCTGAACGCGACCAGGCCTTCGGTAACCGTTTGAACCGCAAGGCCGGGAGCGGGCCGGTTGATTTTTTCAAACGTTTCCTGGGACGCGGCATCAAGACTGGGAAGCACCAGGTCGAAGTCCGCGCAGTCGCGCCGGACCTCGGGCACGTCAAACAACGTGCCGTTGGTAAGCAGCGCGCATTTATACCCGGGAAACGAACGTTTGATCCACCTCGCCACCTCGCCGATACCGGTGTTAAGCGTGGGCTCGCCGCTGCCGCCGAAGGTGAGGTAGTCGAGCTTCGGGCCGTCTGACAGCAGGTCATTGAGTTCCGCGATGATTCCCGCCGCAGGCACGTAGTCGCCGCGTTCGAGCGAAAGCACGGAGGTTTCCCCGCATTCGCAGTACACGCAGTTGAGCGTGCAGCAGGTGGTGTCCACCAGGTCAATGCCGAGTGACACGCCGAGCCGCCGCGACGGTACCGGTCCGAAAAGATGCCGGTAATTCTTGAATGGTGATCGGTCACGCATAGGCCCGCGCTAGTTGAGCGGATCAAGCACGCCGGCGATGCGCACTTCGCTCTTTTTCGGATGGTTGGTGGAGAGCACGAAGGAGCCGTACCTGGACTGTTTTTCAACCGGAAAGTAATGCAGCTTCACCGTGTAGAGCCATCGTTTGCCGCGGTTCTGTTTCCCCGTTTTCGCGAACCGGAACTTGATGGGCAGGGATGCCTGCCATGCGACCGCGGGATTGTCGATGTCGAACCGCGCCTTGTTCACGACCAGGTCGCTCTTTTCCGATGAGAGCGTGACCGTGATCACGGTGTCCTTGCCGTTCATGGTCGGCAGCACGATCGACGGCAGGTCTGCGTCAATGAGCGAGACGAGCGTTCCTGAAAACGCGAACTTGATGAGCGGCCGCTTGGGCGCGTTGGTCGTCACGATCAGGGATTTGTGGAAATCCCCGCTCTGGATCTCGCGCAGGTCAACGGTCATGATAACGTTGCCGGTCTTTCCCGGGAACACGAGCGAGTCATACGCAAACGAGGTGCAGCCGCAGTTTTTCTTTACCTTGAGCAACTGCAGGGTGGCGTCGCCGGTGTTGGTGATGCGGAACGTGTGTTTCAGCTCAGCGATGGAGCCTTCATTGATCGTGCCGAAATCGATATCGAGCGAGTCGGCTTTTATGACGGCGCCCGTTCCCGCAACACCCGGCGAGAAAAGGGCCAGAACCATACCACCAGCAAAAAAACGGCGCCGCCAGTTCACCCGAAGACCGTTTCCCGGAAAGGTTCCCATGCGCCTATTTTTTCGCCTCCATCATTCCCGATACGGTGATCTCTTTTCTCTCCTTGAGGTCGGTATAAATACGGAATTCGCCCCACTTGTCGTCCCGGAGCTTCGGGGTATGAAAAAGCCTGATCTGGCAGATCAGGGGCTTGCCTTTGTAGTGCCTCCCGCGGTTCTTTCCCCCCGCCGCCTTGTCCGCAGAAACATACTTATACGTAAACTTGACCGGCAGCGCAATTTCCCAGTCCATGCCCTGTTCGCCCTCCTTGAACGTGAACGCCACCTTTTTCACCGTGAACTTTTTCGAGGTCCTGATCCTGATAACCTCGCCGGTATCGCTCCCCGGTGCGCCCGAAAGTCGTATCGCAGCGTGCGGCTCAATCTCCAGAACGGTTTTGAAATAGCCTGAAACAGACAGCCTGAGCGCGGGCGTGTTCTTGGCATTGGACTGCACCGTAACCGACTTTCTGAACCCGCCCTCATGCAGGTTGTGCACAGTGATCGATAAGGTGACGTTTCCCTCCCGACCGGGAAGGATGGTCGAGTCAACCCCGACCGCCGAGCACCCTCACCCGGCCCGCACGTTCGCGATAAGAAGCACTGAATCGCCGGTGTTCCTTATTTTAAACGTATGTTTGATCACCTGCACCTGACCCTGGATAATCGTGTCGACATCGTAGTTCTCGGCATCGACCGAAATCATGGGATCAGCCGCGAGCATCGAGGGTGTGAACGCCGCTGCACAGAGCGCAACAGCCATTCGCCTGATTCCTAAACGCATGCGATACGTCCTTTGTCCTGAATAGGTGCTGAAACGCAACCGTATAACCGTTCTAAAAATAATTTTTTTAGACGGGATACACCATGTATCTTTCCTTCCACCGTTATACACCTTCCGAAAAGGACGCCGGAACGGCGCATGTCACTGAGCGAACGAACCGAACTTTGCATCGAACCCCACCAGGGAGAGTTCTGGAAACCCTGCCCCGGCACCGGCGGCGGCTATCTCTGCTGCAACTATCAGATCATCACGCCGCTTCGCGGGTGCGGCATGTACTGCCGGTACTGCGTGCTCCAGGTCTATTTTAATAACCAGTGCCAGATCCTTTTCCACAATTACGAAGACCTTGAACAGGAAATTGCACGCAAAATGGCGGCCTGGAACGG
>JAFGOU010000282.1 GCA_016926315.1 Chitinispirillaceae bacterium | reverse complement strand
GTTTCGCAGACCCCGCTCCTCGTACAGGGAACCGCGGCGCCAGGCGCACTCGTTACCGTCGCCGGCAAGGAGGTCGCGCTTTCGGCCGACGGATCCTTTTCCGCTTTCGTTGAGCTGCAGCGCGGGGCGAACACCGTTCAGGCAGCCGCCATTCTCGGCGAAGAGGTCCGGAATCTCGCCGTAACCGTCACCTATCAGCCACCGCTTTTTCTCAAGGTGACCAATGTCATCGATAATATGGAGGTAACGGCGCAGGATCTGCATCTCGAGATCGAGCACACCGAAGGAGCCGACTATTCGGTCAACGGAGTCAAGGGCGCCACAAAAATCACCCTGACTCCGGGGAAAAACCAGATCATGGTCTCGGCCTGGGACCAATGGGGCGGCCGCACCGAAAAAATATTTGTTGTCAACTATCGCCCGGCGGCGGGGTTCGTGCTGGAGGTCGCCTCCCCCCGGGACAACGCCTCGGTGACCGTTCCCATGATCCAGGTGGTCGGCAGCACATCGCCCGGGGCGCGCGTCACGGTCAACGGCCTGCAGGCCACGGTAAATTCCTCCGGGTTTTTCAGCGTGCCGATACCGATACCCGATGAGGCGCGGGACTATTCCCTCTCCATTTCCGCTCGTTTGGGCAACGAGGAAAAAAGCGTTACCCGGACCGTGACCTATGCGCCCCCTCCAAAGCCCCTCGAACTCGTCATTTCGTCCCCGGCCCCCGGCCAGGTCATCAGGCAGTCCTCGATCCACGTGAGCGGCAAAACCGTCCCGGGAGCGATGGTAAAAGTCAATGGACGGCCGGCGGTCGTTTCAGGCAGCGGGATCGTCACCATGGACCTGCAGGTCAGCGAAAAGGACATCGGCGGCTTTGACCTCGAATTCGTTGCCTCCCGTGACGACAAGGATCTGTCAAAAACCATTTCAGTCAAGATCGATATCGGTTCGCAGCAGATCAACACCAGCAAGCCCAGGGTCCAGGCGACTACCCTGAACGTGCAGGCGACCAGGCTGGCGCAGATTCCCCTTCAGGTGTTTGACCAGACGCCGGGCGACCAGGTTGCGGTCTCGATAACCAACAACGGTATGACCGATAATTTTTCGCTCGAAAACGGCGGCCGGGAGACCATCGTGCTCAATGAGGGAAAAAATGTCATTTCGATAAAAGCCAGGGACCTTTCGGGCAATGTCGCGCCGCCAATCCAATCGACCATCTACTATCTTCCCGGACCGCTTGAAATCTCCGTCATCGAACCGTCGGAAAACCCGATTACCATTACCGACCTGCCGCCCTGGCCGCATCAAACGGCGACTGCCATGAAAGTGCGCTTCAGGGTCGAAATACGGGACAATATCGGCACGGTCCCCGAATCGATCAAATACTGCCGGATCACCTCCTCTGCCGGACAGACCGTGGTGCTCAAAAACGAGCGCAACTATTACTATTACGGCGATGTCTCGGTGACCAGGGGAATGACCGTTTTTACCATCCAGGCCGAAGACTGGGCCGGAACGATCCAGCAGAAACGGGTGGAAGCGAGGATTGACCGGTAGGGCCTGGTTACAGCGACAGGGCGAGCCTGACGCCCTCTACGACGTCGCGGCCTTCATACCAATACGGATACCTCAGGTTATATCTTCGGATCAATAGCGCGTCAAAACGGCGAACGAAATTCCCTGAATAGTCCCAGCTCCCCGTCCTTCTTCGACAGCACCGGCGTTTCAACCGGCCACCGTATTCCGATGTCCGGATCGTTCCACCTGATGCCGCTGTCGTGCGACGGAGCGTACGGCACATCAACCTTGTACTGTACCTCGCTGTTCTCTGAAAGGGTGCAGAAACCGTGGGCACATCCTGCGGGCACGAAGAGCATCAGAAAATTGGCCGCGGACAGTTCAAAACCTTCCCATCTGCCAAAAGTCGGCGATCCTTTGCGCAGGTCAACGACGACGTCAAAGATCGCTCCGGCCGTTGCCCGGATGAGTTTGCTCTGGGAAAACGGCGGCAGTTGAAAGTGGAGGCCGCGCAGCACACCCTTCTGCACCGATCGCGAATGGTTGTCCTGGACAAATGCGGCAACGATCCCGCGGGCGGCGAACGTATCCCTCGTGTAGCTCTCCAGAAAAAAACCCCGATGGTCCGCATGCACGTCGGGAACGATCAGCAGCACGCCATCAAGCGTCGTCCGATTGAATTCCACCGTTATATTCCTTTCATTTCTCGGTCGCCAGCGCGCGCAGATACCTGCCGTAATCGTTTTTCTCCATTGGCGTTGCGAGCCGCAGAAGCTCCCGCCGGGAGATATACCCGCGCCGGTAGGCGATCTCCTCGGGGCAGCTCACCTTGAGCCCCTGGCGCGCCTGGATCGTGGCCACGAACTCCGATGCCTGCAGCATCGATTCGTGCGTGCCGGTGTCGAGCCAGGCAATGCCGCGCCCGAGGGTTACGACCTGCAGCAGCCCTTTTTTAAGATAGACCCGGTTCAGGTCGGTGATTTCGAGTTCGCCCCGGACCGACGGCTTGAGCGCGGCGGCATGATCGACCACCGAATTATCATAAAAGTAAAGACCGGTGACCGCCAGGTTTGATTTCGGCCGCGCCGGCTTTTCCTCAAGGCCTTTCGCCTTCCCCCCCCGTCCGATCTCCACCACGCCGTAGCGCTCCGGGTCGGTCACCCGGTAGGCGAAAACCGTGGCCCCCCTCCTCTGGTCGATGGCGGCCTGAAGATTTTCCACCAGCCCGTGACCCCAGAAGATATTATCACCGAGCACGAGCGCCACGCGGTCGTTGCCGATAAACTCCCTGCCGATGATGAACGCCTGGGCCAGCCCTTCTGGCCGAGGCTGATCTGCATAGGAAAGGGAAAGCCCCCACTGGCCGCCGTTGCCGAGCAGCCTCCTGAAATTCGACGCATCCTCGGGAGTGGTGATGATCAGTATCTCCCGTATCCTCGAAAGCATGAGGATCGAAATCGGATAATAAATCATGGGTTTGTCGTACACCGGGATGAGCTGCTTTGATATACCCCGGGTAAGCGGGTAGAGCCTGCTCCCGGAACCGCCTGCGAGAATAATCCCCTTCATATGCTGTCATCCCCTGACCAATGGTTGTTCCGGCAGTACCGGATACCGATGCAGGCGCTGCCGGGATATCGACCACCGCATCAGGACCGCAACGCAGAATATTCCAACTCAGGTGTCACGGCCATCGTGCTGAAATATACTTTTTAGGTACTGTGTGAGAATAATCTTCGCTTCTTGCGAGGATTTTTCGAGCTACCGTACCGTATGCCATTTTATGACACCTTTTCCGTCTTCGCCGGCTTAATCATAATGACAACGAACATCCCCAAAGACCGGTGTTCCCCTCTTTCCCTCCCGGCCGCGATGGAACGATTTTTCGCCTATCTGGAAAAGGAGAAGGGATTCTCGGGTCACACCCTCCAGGCCTATCGCAGCGACCTCGACCAGTTCGCCGCCTTTATCGATGACCGGCAGATCCCCGCATCGCTGACCCGGACCCTGACAAAACCGGTACTGCGCGCCTTCACCTTCTCGTTGAACTCTAAAAAACTCAAATCCCGTTCAATAGCGCGAAAAATAGCCGCACTGAAATCATTCTGCCGGTTCTGCGCCCGCCGCCATCTCCTGCCGAACAATCCGTCAAAACTCCTGTCCGCGCCTAAACTCGAAAAACAGCTCCCGGTTTTTCTCACCCGGCACCAGGCCGACCGTATCGCCCCGCCGCCGGGGAGCAGCCCCCTGGAGCTTCTGCGCAACCACGCCATCATCGAATTCTTCTACGGCAGCGGTATCCGCCTGTCGGAATTGCAGACACTGACCATCGGCTCGGTCAACACACGCGCCGCAACGGTGAGGGTCATGGGCAAGGGCCGCAAGGAACGCATCGTGCCGCTGACCACCTCGGCACTCGATGCCATGAAACGGTACCTTGCCGGACGGGCGGCATCGCGTGCGCCCGACACCCCGCTTTTCACGGCCGGTTCCGGGACTGCGCTTTCGCGCCGCCAGATCCAGCGCGTGGTAAGCGCCATGCTCTCGCTTGTCAGTCAGCAGAAAAAGAAGAGCCCGCACGTGCTGCGTCACTCGTTCGCGACCCATCTCATGGACGCGGGCGCCGACATCAGGGCGGTCAAGGAACTTTTGGGCCACTCGTCGCTCGCCACGACGCAGATCTATACCCATGTGTCGCGGGAGCACCTGCTTAAAGCATATCAACAGGCGCATCCGCGGGCGGAACGGTAGGCATCCTGCTTACAGCTCGTACATGGTCTCGTCCCGCACCGGCGTCGTTCGCGCTCTGAGCGCTGCCCTGCCTTTCCCCGCCTCGCCGTCGAGCGTGAACAGGTCGCTCTCGTTCAGATCGCCCAACTCGGCTTCGAGCGATTCAGGATCAGCCCCGGCTTCAAGTTTTGCCAGCGCACCCTCCATCTTGTCCCCGAGCCTGAGCCCGGACATGGCTGAAAATTTGCGCATGAGGTCGGCGGCCTGACGCGGATCGTTTTCGTCGATATGTTCGGCCTCGGACGCGAGCGCTTCCATTGCCTTTTCCATACGGCTCTCGTCGATGGGCAGGTCGGCCATTCC
>JAFGOU010000281.1 GCA_016926315.1 Chitinispirillaceae bacterium | reverse complement strand
GCGCCGAAGGTGTGCCACAGCTCCTTGAGGCCGAAAGCCGGAAGGAGCGGTTCCCAGAAAAGGAGCGTCTGCATCTGCGCCCACTCATACTTGTTGATGGCCCTTTCGGTGACGACCCACACGTCGTTGCCGTAGGTGGCAAGCGCCGCCACCCGGTCCCCGGCAAGCGCGTTTTTCGAGTGATAGTGTTTCCAGACAGGAGCGCTCTCGTCATCGGAACCTTTTTTGTAGTTGACCACTCCCTGATTGGAGCCGACCCAGACCGACCCGAGACGCTGTTCGACAATGCTGCTGACGGTCATGCCCGGGAATTTATACCGTTTCCATGCGTTTTCGGCCAGAAGCGTTATGCCGTTGTCCCCGCCGATCCAGAGCTGGTTCCTGGAGTCGTGGAGCAGCGCCAGAACCGCCGGGGAAAGAAGGCCGTCGGAGGTATCGTATACGGTGATGGCGGAGTCGGTCCGCTTGATCAGTCCGCTCCTGGTCCCGGCATACACGACGCCGGTCGGCCCGAAGGCGACGGCGGTGATGATTGAATCGGGAAGGCCGTCGGCAAGGGTCACTTTCGACCATTTCCCTTCTTTGTACAGTGCCAGACCGGCATCGGTCCCGACCACCATATCGCCGTATGCGCCGATGGCGATGGCGGTGATACTGTTGGACGGAAGGCCGTCGATTACGGTGGTGCGGCTCCATTTCGATTCACTGCAGCGCCAGAGACCGTTAAGCGTACCTACCCATAACCGGTCCGATTCATCCATTGCCATCGCGGTTATGCTGTCGCTTACCGCAACGGTAAACGGAATACGCACCTCCACCAGTTCGCTCAGCCGGGTGTCTTTTTTGGTAAGGATCGAGGCGACGGTTTCAGAGAGCCGGTCGACGGCCGAAGAATCGGCAAATGAAGCGATAAGCCCGTACAGCTTTGTCGAGGTACGATCGGCCGGCGGCAGATCGATGATCTGCCGGGCGATTGATTCCGCGCTCTGTTTTGCCGCCGCAAGCAGCGAATCCTCTAGCTGCGGCCGCAGCGTATTCAGCACAAGCGAATAGAGCTTCATCTCGATCCCGTTCTCTTCACGGATGCGCCAGGCGGCATTCTCGATGAGCTTCTGATCGTCGACATTGATGAAACGCTTGGCTATGGAAATCAATTCGTCGCCCAGCTCGACCAGGTAGATCTCACCGGATTCCCACAGCTTTCCGTTGAACCGCTGCACGCCCCTGGACGTTCCCGCCCAGACCAGTTCGTTCGAAATGACGTCGCTTTTCCGCTTGGAGGCGATGCCGGTAAAGGGCCCTTTTCCCTCCAGATACGACTTCCATGAGTTCGCCAGCGGGTCCTGGCCGAGTCCTGCCGGATTGAAAAACACCGCATTTACATCATCGGCGACTCCGGTAAATGCTTCCCCAAGACCGGTGGCGCGGGCTCCGGGCGGAAACACCAGCGTGATGACCGCGGACTGGCCGACGCCGCCCCACGACGTCATGGCCGCCAACATGATGATACAAATGGGTACGATGCCGAAAGAGTGCGGCGTCATGCGAAGACCTGCGCTCATCAGATAAGATCCTTATGGTTGTCTAACATATGGTTTTAAGGGTTTTTTTCCAATCCGGAAGCACCGGGGGTGTGGACCCCGTGAAAAGCGGCGCCATACCCATGATTGCCGTGTCCCTGAGATCTTCCTTGCCAAAATAGGGATGTATCCGGGTCGTGCATCCGAGATGAAAGGGCGGGATGATCGATGGCGTTGAAAAAAGCTGTTCTCGCGTGACAAATTGCCCTGGTGTAATAGATGACCTGCAGAGCGGGCACGTTTTATCCTTTGGAAAATCAAGGTAATAGAACTCGACACCCTCGCAATCCCCGCGTTCGATGATCCTGATGTTTTCATCAATGGCTTTCTGCCAGTGAGTAATGATTTTCTGCTTATCGGCATCGCTTAACGGCTGCTTGTTTATATCTTCGTTTATCGTCGCAAGATATTTACGCACTTCCGCTTCCTGCGGTCGAAGGGCGCCAAGATTTTCACGGGGACTTTTCCGCACGATGGAGTAAATCCCGCTGGCGTGGATGAGCGGACCGGTGGTTCCAAGATTGTTTTCTTCCGTATCCTCCTGAGGCCGTTTAAAGCTTACCAAACGGACCGCCACCAGAATCAGCGCCGCCAGCAAAACGATACTGAGAATAACAGCGAACATTATCGATGCCCTTATGACGTGATAAACCAGTAAAATAACTCCTTTGACTCTTTCGGAACAAGGATTACTCCAAAATTATATCGCCGACGATGCGGAATGAAGCGCCCCGGAACGCCGCCATTTGACTTTTATAGTATTGAAATGTATCTTACCTGCGATACGCGCGGGAGTAACTCAATGGTAGAGTTCCACCTTCCCAAGGTGGCTGTTGCGGGTTCGATCCCCGTCTCCCGCTTATCGTTCGCATGAAACCGCCTCGCGAAAAACAGTTCTTGCAATAGCGGAATTCTTTCGATACAATAAAGAAACAAAGCAGAGGGCTTTAACAAGTGGGAGAGAGCGACCGATGGATATTTTTTTCCGCAATCAGATCATACAGAACATAGAACATGTCGGGACCTCGCCCGAGCTGTCGCTTAAAATAATGAAGGCGGTGAACGATGCAGAGGTGACCATGCACGACGTGGTCAAAATCATCCTGGAAGATCCGTCCATCTGCGCCCAGGTCCTCAAGGTCGCCAACTCCCCTTATTACTACCGCGGGGAGCGGATCGGCACCATGACCGGAGCCGTGGTACACCTGGGGCTCGAAAACGTCCGCCGGATACTCTTCGCCATCGAAATGATCGGTCTTTTCAGGGCCAACAGCGTGATGACCAGGTTCAACGAGAAAAATTTCTGGAAGCACAACGTCTCAGGGGCGCTTCTTGCATCGGAGCTGGGCGCCGATGCCGGTATCCAGAACACCGAGAGCGCCTATCTGTGCGCCCTTCTGCGCAATATCGGCGTGCTTGCGATACGGCAGTTTCTGCCGAGGGAGTTCTATACTATCAATGAGCTGATTTCCAAAAGAAGCCTCTCGTTTAAACAGGCCAGCAAGGAGACCATCGGCATAGACCATCGCGAGATCACCTACCTTCTCTGCATGCGCTGGAACCTTCCCGACAACATTATCGGCGTGATGGGAACGCTCGAAAACAAGGAGGCGAAAAGCGGCATGTTTCACGAGGTGGTGCAGGTGATTACCCTTGCCGACGCAGTGCTTTCCGCCAAGGGCACCAATGAATGGGACCCTTTTTACGCACCCGAATGCACGATTGAAGACAAGGCGGTACTTGAAAAGAGTGAAACGATCCTGGCCCAGGTCGAAACGATGCAGCAGCAGATCTGGTGATTCTATAGTGAAAGGCGCCTTCCTCTCCACTAAGGTGCCCGGCGGATACTGAAAAAAGCGTGCCGTTTCCGGCACGCTTTTTTTATCGGGTGGTAGTCCCTGGGGGAATCGAACCCCCGTTGCAAGGATGAAAACCTTGTGTCCTAACCACTAGACGAAGGGACCACAAAATCGGGTGTTAAAAATATATCCGTGTCTGATAAAAACCAAGAAAACATTTCGCAGCGCAGGTGCTTGGCGCAGGGGAGGGGAGCAACCTATTTTTCGGGTGCAGGAATGAAGGAGGTCGCCTATGAAGCTGGCAGGTAAGGTCATCTGGATCGCCATTTCCCTCGTTGCCGCCCTGGCCATTGCGGTCGTTGCCGGTGTCGTCAACCCCGGTGAAAAAGTGAACGCCTTATGGATCGTCACGGCCGCGGCGTGTTTTTATATCATTTCCTACCGGTTTTACGGCTCTTTTATTGCCGCCAGGGTTCTTGTCCTCAATGCGAAACGGACCACT
>JAFGOU010000280.1 GCA_016926315.1 Chitinispirillaceae bacterium | reverse complement strand
GGTATCCGGAGTCCCGAAGAGTCCCCCGCCGAGCACGCGGTGCACTTCTGGACCAACTCCGAAAATACGCTGGTGGAGGGAAACCTCATTATCGATTGCGACCGCGGTATCGGTTTCGGTCTGGGTTCTGTCGCACATCGGGGGGGCGTGATACGCAACAACATGATCTTCCACCGCTCGATCGGCGGCAGTGACCGGGCCGATGCGGGCATCACGCTCGAAACCTGTCCTGACGCCCGTGTGTACAACAACACCATTTACTTTGAGAACGATTATCCGAACGCGATTGAATACCGGTTTGGCGCAACAGCGGGCGTTCTGATCGTGAATAACCTGACCAACAAGGCAATCCGCGCCCGTGACGGCGCCACCGGAACGGTATCGGCTAATGTTACGGCGGCACAGGCCGGCTGGTTCCGCTCACCATCGACCGGTGACCTTCATCTCGCCTCAAGATTAATAACAGAGGTCATCGACCAGGGGATCGCGGTCGAGGGGTTGACTCTCGATATCGATGGCGAAGTGAGGCCCCAGGGAAGCGGCGTCGATATCGGCGCGGATGAGTATATGATTGCAGGTGTACGGTCAGCATCGCCGGCGCGGCACGGCGGGAAGCTGCCGCTCAACCCCCGGCTTGTCTATGTGGTCTCGCCCCGGGGATGGAATACGCTTTCCGGTGGTGGTACACTATACGACCTCATTGGTCGTTCCAACCGGATTGCAGGTGGCGCTTCGAAGGTCGTGGCCGTTCGTGGAGAACGAAAATGATCATGGCAACGGAACTATTATCCGCATGCTGATCTCCGTCATCATACCTACCCTGAACAGGACCGATTATCTTCGCCAGTGTCTTGCTGCGCTCGGCGCGGAGATCGGCAGCCGGAGTGACGCAGAGATCATCGTGGTGGACGACGGTTCGCTTCCCGGCGCAAGGGAAAAAAACCGTGCGTTGTGCGCTGCGCAGGGGGTGATCTATCTGCTGCAGGAAAAAAACCGCGGTATGGCGGTTGCCCGTAATGCCGGCATCAAACAGGCGCAGGGGAGCTGGATCGTATTCATCGACGACGACATCTGCGTGGATACACGATGGGGTGCTGCGCTGAGGGACCTTTTAGGACGCCTTCCCGGTGATGTCGCGGGCATCGAGGGTAAGGTCGTGGGAATGGGCGGAGGGGTATGGGACCGTGAGGTGCAGGTGCAGGGCGGCGGGCTGTATCTGACCTGTCATATCGCCTACAAACGCGACCTCCTGCTCAAGGCCGGCTGCTTTGACGAGCAGTTCGAACACGAAGGGCCGTTTCACGAGGACCAGGAGCTGGGCGTCAGGGTCAGGAATCTTGGAAGAATCATTTTTGAACCGTCGTTTGTAGCCTTCCATCTGCCGCGCAGGGTGAAACTTCTCCGGTACGTGCGTGACGCGCCGGCGCGCATTGAAAAGATGCTCAAGGCGGATTTTTATTTTTATACCAAGCATCCGGGGCGGTATCATGATTTCCGCCATGCAAAGACCTTTTGGGGAACGTATGCTGCCGTCCTGTTCAAGTATCCCTATGTGACCTTTAAGCGCCGGAACGCCCGGCAGATTCTTTCTCATCCGTTGCAGGTACTGGCGCTGGCGGTTGCCTGTGTCGTTTCGCAGCTCCGTGCATGGACGCTGCTGCCGTATTTCATCGGTCGGGCGACCCGGTTAAAAAAACCCACGATCGTCTGGTTTGCCGCGGCCATTCCAGCAGGGTCCCGTGGCGGCGTCATGCGGCTCATGACCGGTCTGGCCGACGGGTTGCGAAAGAAAAACTACGCGCCTGAACTCATCTTCTGCGCGAAAGATCCGGGACCTGCGGGATACCTCTGGTTTTCGTTGCGCCTCGCCCTCAAGCTCGCCCTGCAGCTCCACAATCCGCCACGCTGGATCATCGCCCGCTCCACCGACGCGTTTTTCAGCTGCGTGCTGAGAAAATTACTTCCCGTCAAGACCCGGATCATCCTGCACAACCACGGCTGGGAGGAGCAGGTGTACGAGGTCCAGAAGGGCATACCGGCCTTGGAGGTCGCGCATCCGGTTTCCTGGAAAGCGCGCCTTTTGCGTTTCCCCCTGTTGCGTGCGACCCTGGCGATGGCCGATTACTGCCTCTGCGGGACCATTGCCGATATGCGGTGGATCCGCGACCGTTATTCCTGGTCAACGAAAAAGTTGCGCTATGTGCCCAACGGCGTTACAGAACAGCCGGTCCGGCTGCGGACGGAACAGGCGGAGTGGTCGCCTGATTTCCTCTATGTCGGTACATTGACATGGAGAAAAAATATCCGGTATGCGTTTCTACTGTTCCGCCTCGTTAGCGTTTCCTTCCCGCGTGCCCGGCTCTATCTTGTCGGCACCGGCGCCATGCCCGCTCTTGGATTGACTGAAGAGGAGAAGGACCGGGTATTCATAGAGTCGTCGGTTGCCATGGAGGAGATGAGGCAGTGGTACGAGCGCTGTCCGTTTTTCATCCACACCGCCCGTTATGAAGGCGGTCATTCGCTGGCGCTCCTCGAAGCAATGTCCTACGGAGCGGTGCCGTTCGTTTCCCCGATTCCGTCCAACCGTGAGATCGTGGTACCGGGCCGCAACGGGGTGGTGCTCGACGGCGCCGACGTTCAAAAGGACGCCGCGACCGTCATTGCGGTGATGGCGGACAAAGACCTCCTGGCGCGGCTTTCCCGCGGGGCGTGGCGGACCGCCATGCGCAACCGCTGGGAGCGACAGGTGTTGCGGATGGAGCGGGTGTTGAGCGCCTGACCCTCCGTAACGTTGATTATCGATTCCCCGCTTGTACGCACCTGCCGCTTGTCCGGTGTTTGGTTCCCGTAAACAGGAAGAACTATTTTATCGTCAGCTCCGAAGGGCGGTAACGTGACAGCTGGTTTCCCTTCGGGTTTTTCCCTCACGAGGAGATGCCATGAGTAAAAAAGGGCTGTTGTCGATCATCGCGACGCTTGTTATCATTATCGCCGTTATTGTGCTTCAGAAGTTCAGCGGTCCCGACCTTACCCCCTATCTCGCTCTCGAATCGCCGGCGATCCGTACCATGAAACCGCAGAAGGTGCTGGTGGTGGAGGCGCGCGGCGATCCCGCAAAGACCGGCAAGGAAGCGTTCAAGCTGCTGTTCAAGGCGTATTTCGGCCTCAAGGGGGTAGCGAAGGGGAAGGGAATGTCCGCACCGCGCGCCCGGTGGCCGATCGATGCGTCACTCCCACGGCAGCAGTGGATCGGGCGCTATGCCATGCCCCTGCCCGACACGGTTCGTGACGTCGCCTTTCCTCCGGTACCCGAGGGGATGCAGATGAAAATCGCGACCTGGCGTTACGGGGAGGTCGCCGAAATCCTGCACCGTGGACCCTATAAGGAGGAGAAATCGGCGATTGAACGGCTGTCGTCGTTCATTGCCGCGCAAGGGTACGAGATCGTTGGCGAGCATGAGGAGGAGTACCTGAAGGGTCCCGGCGCCTTTTTCAAGGGAAAGCCGCGGGATTATATGACCATCATCCGGTATCCGGTGAGAAAACGGGTTGCTGATACTCCTGCAGATACGTCATCAAAGGGTTGAAGCTGCGGCGGTCATCACCTGCTCGCCGATGTTTCCAAACTGTCCCCGGGAAATATCGGTCGTAGCTCAGGGTCCGGAAATTATTTTTCAAAGTTGTTTCATATACGAATGGAACAGGACCCCGTCCTTCATGAAAGCGATCATTCTTATCGCAGGATACAACACCCGCCTGCTCGCCGTGACCAACAACACGCCCAAGGCGCTTCTGAAGGTCGGCAAGGTCGCCCTGCTGGAACGGCTCGTCGAAAAAATCCGCGCGGTGCCGTCCGTCGACGGAATTGTTCTGGTCACTAATTCAAAGTTTTATCCGCAATTCAAGGAATGGCTGGAAGAGTACCTTCGCCGGGTGAAGGGGGGACCCGGCATCGTCCTTCTCAACGACGGGACCTCCACCAATGAAACCCGGCGCGGCGCGGTGGGCGATCTGGTGTTTGCGCTCGAACGGCAGAAGATCGACGACGACATTCTGCTTATCGCGTGCGACAACCTCTTTGAAATCGACCTTTCCGAAGTATGCGCCTTGAGCAGGGAGCAGGAGACCTCGGTGGTTGCCGCCTATTTCTTCCCAAGGCTCGACGACGTGCGCGGCAAGTTCGGCGTCATGACCGTTGACGCCGACAACCGGGTGACCGGCTTTCAGGAAAAGCCGGCGTCCCCGGCCTCTACGATCGCGGCCACTGCCGTGTATATCCTGCGCAGGGAACATCTGGCGCCTATCAAGGAGCTCGAATCGAACCGCGACGGCAAAGAGACCAATCTCGGCGAGGTGATCATCGAGCTGTTACGCCGGAACAAAAAGGTCTCCTGTGTTTTCCTTTCGTCATGGTTCGATATCGGCACCCCTGAGGACCTTGAACGCGCCGACGTCTATTTTACACAGCGGGAAGGCAATCGGTGACCGGTCCTCATTACCGGTTTCTCTCCGCATCACCGGGAAGGACCAGCCATGACCGATTCCTCTGCGATTGACGGACTCACGCCCCACCGGCTCTGGCACTTTTTCGACGCACTCTGCGCCATTCCCCGCTGCTCGAAACATGAACAGCAGGCCGCCCGGTTCGTGCTTGACACGGCAAGGCGGCTCGGTCTCGATGCCGGGTCCGACGATGCCGGCAAT
>JAFGOU010000279.1 GCA_016926315.1 Chitinispirillaceae bacterium | reverse complement strand
GCTTTAAAAATCTATCAATATTTGCTTTATATTAAAAATTTTTTACATATTTTAAAAGTTTGTGCTTATATTTTCATCCTATGAAGACAGCAAAAGACAACACCCTCCCCTCGGTATTTCAGTACACGGATTACCGCAGGTTCCTTCTCGATGTACTTCCTCTTTTACGCAATGAGGGAAAGAAGCTCTCTTACAGGACCATCTGCAATACGATCGGCATCAAATCAACCGGCCATTTTACCCTGGTCCTCCAGGGAAAAGCGAATATTTCCATACCTCTGGCAATGAAATTCGCTCAGTTTTTGAAACTCAAAAAACGGGAAGTCGAGTTTTTCCTAACGCTTGTGTTGTTCAATCAGGCGAAAAACCATTCTGATAAAAATGACTATTTCCTGAAAATGATCTCATTCAAGGAATCTGCGGTACGCCTGGTGAACGCCGACCAATACGCTTACTACGACAAGTGGTATCACGCGGTAATCAGGGCGCTTCTGGAAATCGTGCCGGTAAAGGAAGATTTTTCCGAAATCGCGAAGTTGGTCGATCCTCCGGTGTCGGCCGAGGAGGCAAAAAAGTCCATTGAGCTGATGGTCAACCTCCGGCTGGTGGAAAAAGACGGCGCTGGAAACTACCGGCCTGCCGAGGCGGTCATCGACAGCGGCCCGGCAATCGGATCGCTCGCAGTCACCAATTACGCCATCAATTTACTCGATCTCGGGAAACAGGCCTTCGACCGCTTCCCCTTGCAGGAGCGGATCTTCTCCTGGTCGACACTGGGGGTATCGGAAAAGGGATACGAACAGGTCGTTCAGGAACTTCGGGAGTTCCGCAGGAAAGTGTATGAAATCGCTAGAAATGACCAATCGGCAAACCGGATCTATCAGGTGAATATCCAGGCCTTTCCGGTATCCAGGCGTTCCAAGGGAGGGGATACCCAATGAGGACATTGCCTGTCATCCTCATGACGTGCCTGTCGCTTGTTTTGTTAACCTGCTCGTTGCCGTCCCTTAACGGCACCGGCTCGGGCGGCGAAGCCAGGAGCGCAATCGTGACCGGAACGGTGATGTATGATGGCGGAGAACCGGTTGAAGGAGCGCGAGTGGTAGTGCGTCCTCAAAAGTATCTTTCAGGAATCTCGGCATGGTATACCGGTCATGACGTCAGAACCGATGCCTGGGGAAACTATTCCATAGATTCCGTTGATTCGGGGGACTACTGCATCGAGGTCAATGACGGTATTTCAAATGCCGTCCTCATTCGATTCCACAAAAACGCTTCGGATACGCTGGTTACTCTGCCTTCCGATACGCTCAGGCCCACCGGAACGATTCGCGGTGCGATCCAGACGCCGTTCGACGCTTCCATGGGGGGGCGTGTTCTTGTTTATGGGCTTGAGCGTACCGTGGAAATAGCGTCTCCCGATGGCGAATTCGTTCTGGACGACGTGCCGCAAAACACCTATTCAATTGTTATTGTCACACCGCGTCTCGGATACACCTCGCAAACCGTGGACGCGGTGAATGTCTCATCCGGGTCGGCCTCGGATGTAGGCATGGTAACGCTGTCGCCGACTGAAACCTGGACCTACTCTAAAAAAATCGTGCTTAACACCTCATCGTCGGGAGCGGGTATATCCGGGGACGTTTTCAATTTTCCCGTACTGATAAGGTTGAATACCTCCAACTTTTCATTTGAGCAAACTACCCCAAACGGCACCGACCTCCGATTCGCCCTGCCCGACAGCACGCTCATTCCCTGCGAAATTGAACGATGGGATCCCCTCACCGGGGTTGCGGATATATGGGTGAAAGTCGATACGGTATACGGCAATGACAGCACACACTATTTCAACATGTTTTGGGGAGGCGCGCACCGTGACGACCTACCCGTTTTCGGGAGCGGAGATGTATTCGATACCCGGGATGGCTTCAGAGGGGTCTGGCACCTTGGCGCTTTTCAGAACAATCTGCTCCCGGACGCCACACGAAACCGTTACCACGGGACCCCTTATCATATGGAGGGTTCGTCGGTCCAGGGAATAATCGGGGTCGCGCGTAAATTCAACGGGCTGACCGGTTATTTCATGATGGCGGGCACGGCAACAGGTGGCCTCGATTTTTCGGCAAACGGGACCTATTCGGTTTCCGCCTGGGTGAATCCCGCTCTGCTGGATGCACGATACCGTATCATCGCGTCAAAGGGCAATAAACAGTACAACCTGCAGCTCAAGAACAACGACAACTGGGAGTTCGCCGAATTCCGCGACACTCCATCCGACAGCGTAGGATGGGAGGAGACGATTACTCCCGCAGACATCGGCAAATGGGTGTACCTGACCGGTGTGCGATCGGGTAACCGGCAGTATCTCTACATGAATGGCGAGTGCGTGGACAGCTCCATAACGCTCTACCCGCTCAAAGTTGAGGATCCGCAGCGTCAGCGCGACCAGACAAGGAATTTTGCGCTGGGAAGATTGCCCGACGGGCCTTCCTATTTTTTCAGCGGTGCCATCGACGAGGTGCGTGTTTCTGGCAATGAACTGACAAGCGATTGGATAAAGCTCTGTTATATGAATCAGCGATCGGATGACAAGTTAGTCGTTTTCAAATAAAAAAAGCCGCCTGTAATTCCCGGCCAAGGTCACTACAGGCAGCGCGCGGAAAAAAGGTTCAGCGTAACGGGTTTTGCGCCCGATACGGCCGTCTTTTTTCGTTATGGGTAAAAATACATTATCCTGGTCAGAATTCAAGGCGTACATGAAAGATAGGACATATACCATCGATGCTGTTCGACCTTAGCGATCATTTCCCCGGATCAAGGAGTAACCGTATGAAATCAACACGTACCATCAGCGTTGCGGCAGTCATTTTGGTATCTTTCATGGGTACCTTTTCTTTCGCGGCGACCTATTACGTCGCGCCGAACGGGAACAACACCGCCTCTGGTTCCCTGAGCCAACCCTTCGCCACCATGCAGAAGGGCCATGATGTGGCGGTTGCGGGCGATACGGTTTTTATCAGGGGCGGCACCTATAAAGGCTGGTCGGTGCAAATCACCAAAAGCGGAAGATCGGCTAGGGAAAGGATTTGCTTCTGGGCATATCCCGGTGAGAAACCGTATCTCGATTGTTCTTCCGGGGGGTGGGGGATCTCGGTGACCGGAAGCTGGATTCATGTCAAAGGAATCGAGATTAACAAAGGGAGTATAACGACAGATAACGCTCACGACAACATTTTTGAGTTGATGAATTGCCACCACGTCAACGGGATCGGGATTGCCGTCCTGCACGGTACCGGAGGCCACCTGGTCCTTAACTGCGATTCGCATGACAATTTCGACGCGGTTTCAAAGGATACCCCGGGGGAAAATGCCGACGGTTTCGGTGTTCACTATCAGAACTCGGGTAAGCCCGACACCATCAGGGGCTGCCGGGCGTGGTGGAATTCGGATGACGGCTACGATTTCATCAACCATGAAGTACCGGTCACGATTGAAAACTCGTGGGCCATGGGCGCCGGGTACATCTATTATGGTACCGACCGGGCGGGTAACGGCAATGGTTTCAAGATAGGGAGCAGCAAGACCGGCATCAGGCACGTCGTACGAAATTGCGTCGCCTGGAAAAACCGGGCGTCCGGATTCTATGCCAACCACTCTTCCGGCGGGAACACCTGGTACAACAACACCTCGTTTCAGAACGGGACCCAATATAACATGCTGGCCAGCACGTGGAGCGAACCCAACGGCAAAGGCACCAGAACCGACGGTGTTATCCTGACTGGGGATAAAAGGCATATCATGCGAAACAACATCGGCTATCCCAACAAGAACAGCTACATCGATGGTTATGGGGTCGACACTAAAAACAACACCTGGGACCTGAATATTACGTCGTCTGCCGGTGATTTTCGAAGCATAACCGACCCGAGCCTGACGATGACCGGTAAGCCGTTGGAAGAGGTTTCACCGATGTTCGGACCCCGTAAGGCCGACGGCAGCCTTCCGGATGTGGATTTCCTGAAGCTGGCCGCGGGGAGTAAAATGATCGATAAAGGCGTAGATGTCGATCTCCCCGCCGTGGGTGTGCCGGATCTCGGGGCTTTCGAGTTCGGACTTGTCACCAGGGTATCTGATCCGAAGATCATCCGGTCCGGCGCGACCCTGGTCACGGTCGCTCCCACAGCGTGCGTTTTGTTTTCAGGATATGGAGTACGGAACGGATTCACCGGAAGCCCCAGGGACGCGATGGCTGGCGGTTGTGTGTATTCCATCTCCGGGAAACGATATCACCTGGTATCACCCTCGCAGCCGTCAGCCGGCATTTACATCACGAGGTAGTGCGCTGTGGTGAGTGAACGACCTAGCCCCAAGGATGTCGCGGGGTATGACATAAAATAAAAGCGCTGAAAGCGCTGTTTCCGGGTTTCTTATTTTTCCCTAAGGAAGCTGCTATGGATTCTTTAAGAGCAAGTATTCTGAAACATACGACATTCATGTTTTTTTTAGTTTTCGCAGCCCTCGTGCTTCCGAAAGAGATCACTGCACGGCCCTATATTATTGGAGCGGATATCTCCTGGACCCTTCAGGACGAAGCCGGTGGAGCCACCTATTGGGATAACGGAGTCCAGAAAGACCTGCTCCAGATACTCAAGGAGCATAAATTCAACTTCATCCGCCTGCGCACCTTTGTAAATCCATGCGCGTCGGGCGGCTATGCGGCCGGAGCCCGGGAATGCTGGTGCGATCTTGCCCACACCGCCAAAATGGCCAAACGGGTCAAGGCGGCGAGTATGGGGTTCCTGCTTGATTTCCATATGAGCGATACCTGGGCGTCGATCGGCGAGCAGCATGTGCCAAGCGCCTGGGCGAATGATAACGACGCACAGTTGCAGGCGCACGCGTACGAGTATACAAAACGGTGCGTCGATTCTCTTGTCAAGGTTGGCGCGCGGCCCGACATGGTGCAGGTGGGAAACGAGATCAACTCAAAAATGTCCGGTGTATCCACCAGCAACTGGTCGAGATTTGCGGCACTTGTAAATGCCGGAATACGCGGTGTCAGGGAAGTCGATCCCACCATCAAGATCGTCATACACCATGGACGTCCACGAGAGGATGGAAATTTCCTGCCCTGGGTCAAAGGCATTGTCGACAGCAAAATAGATTTCGATTTCATCGGTGGTTCGACGTATGGAACCACCAATAATGGCGCGGATTGGCGCGACCAGTTCGGCAGGGTGATTTCGACGTACAACAAAGCGGTCATGAGCCTTGAATACACCGGCCAGAGGACTGCGCTTGTCAATGACGTCATGAATGGTCTTCCCAATCAGATGGGTATGGGAAGTTTTGTATGGGAACCGACCCGGTACAGTGAATACACCATGTTCGACCGGAGCGGGAACCGCTATACATCAAACAGCCGGTTGGACGAAGTGGCCGCGGTAGCTACAAAATTTGACGCAACCTTGTACGACTTTGTTAAGGCAGGCCCTGTTTCGATTAACCATGAGAGCAAGGGAACGCTCCGGGAGCTACGATACCACCCGTCTACGTTTACCATTCATGCCGTCATATCCGGCAAGGACGTTACAGTGGAACTGTTTTCAATGGATGGCCGAAGGGTTTTCACAAAAATGATCAGCGCCGGCATGGACGCAAGCGATATAAAACTGCCGGCGGATTGCCTTAATAACGGCAATTATTTGTTGAAAACCACTTGGCATACTATTTCCGACGTCCGGAAAATAACTATCCTGAAATAGAAGGATCACTGCGAAAGTGTTACGTACCCTTTACTGCAAGGAGGACAGATGTATACGTATAAGTCGTCGACGAGAGCAATGACAGGCGCTTTGTTTTTGGTGTTATGTATTTCGGTCATTCAGGCGGCCTATACCGCACCGGCCAGTAGCCGCGCCAAACTCAACCTGAACATCGGCTGGAAGCTCTATGTCGGTAATCCAGCCAACGCGCAAACGACGTCGTTCAATGATGCATCATGGGAGAACGTCTCCCTGCCGCATGCGTGGAACGAGGACGACGCGTTCGCGCGGAGCGTCACCACCGGCATTGCCTGGTACCGCAAGCACTTTACGCTTCCGGCCGGTTCCGCGGGGAAGAAAGTATTCGTCGAATTCGAAGAGATCCGCCAGGCGGGGGAAGTGTACTGCAACGGAACGTGGGTCGGACGTCAGGAGAACGGCGTCATGGCCGCCGGTATGGATATTTCATCGGCGGTCAATTTTGAGGGTGAAAACGTGCTTGCCGTAAAGACCGACAACAGGTACGACTACCTTGAGGTGTCGTCGGGTGTGAATTTCCAGTGG
>JAFGOU010000278.1 GCA_016926315.1 Chitinispirillaceae bacterium | reverse complement strand
CAGGTGCGCAGTGCAACCCCACCCGCACCGCAATGTCGTACTCGTCGCTCAGCAGCTGCGCCACAGCGCCGCAGTCAAGGCCGTCGAGGGTGATCGATACCGTTGGCAGGGCAGCCGGCACACGGACCGGTCCGTGTATCCTGATGCGGGGAATGGCCGCAAGCGCATCGGTCAGCGCGGCGCGCAGCGCCGCGCCATGGCGGGCGATCGTGTCGATCCCCTGTTCCCGGATAAAGGCAACTCCCGCGTCGAGCCCCGCGATACCCGGGCCGTTCTGGGTGCCGCTCTCGAAACGGTCGGGCATGAAGGCCGGCTGCTCGTCGGATTCGGAATTGCTGCCGGTGCCGCCGAACCGCGTCGGCGCGGTTGCGGCGTCCTCACGGATGAAAAGCCCTCCGGTCCCCTGAATGCCCATAAGCCCCTTGTGTCCGGAGAACGCCAGAAAATCGATGTTCATCTCCTCCACGTCGATCGGCACGACACCCGCGGTCTGGGCCGCATCGACCATAAACCCGACGCCGTATTTCCTGCACAACGTCCCGATTTCGGCGAGCGGCGCGATGGTGCCGATGATGTTTGAACCGTGATTGACAACGGCGCATTTCGGACGCTCCCTCAGCGCGGCTTCCCACGCCCCAAGGTCGAACGTGCCGTCGGGTCCGCAGGGGATGACCTTCACCGCAACGGCGCGCACTCTTTGCAGATACCGCAGCGGCCGCATGACCGAGTTGTGCTCCATGGAGGAGGTTAGTATCGTGTCTCCCGGGGCAGCCGTTCCCAGGAGCGCGGTGTTGAGCGCATCGGTCGCGTTAAGGGTAAAAACGAGGCGCGCCGCGTCTTTTACGTTAAAAAACGAGGCCAGACGGTCGCGCGCGTGAAAAATGATCCGGCTCGCCTCCACGGCTCGCTTGTGCGCGCTACGGCCGGCGCTCACCCCGATGTCGCGCATAAAGGCGTTCACCGCGTCATACACCTGCGGCGGCTTGGGATAGGAGGTGGCGGCGTTGTCGAGGTAGATCATGGTGGTGTGTGCTGTGGTTTGATAAAAAATCAATCTATCCGTTTCCCGATAATGACTTCCCCGAAAAATTCCGGCGGTTGAATTCCCTTTACCGCGTTATACCCTGTGATGTAAGCATAGACGCTTGCGGGAAGAAAATGCACCCTTACATTCTGCATTTCCCTGACTCCTGTTTTGGCGATCGTCGTTACCATCGCCTTTTTGATATTATGCGTATGACACAGGTCTATGACATTTTTCAGGCCGCCGATTACATCAAAATACTTGTCTGACCACTTCACTTCGAGAAGCCATTTGACCTTCTGATTGTTATCTAACCCGACGATATCGACTTCTCCACTGTTCCAGCGGGCATAATGCAGGGGTAACCGGTAATGAAACCATTGTGAAAAAATCGCCGTCTCCACCACCGAACCGATTGCCTGATCATCCGACGACAGCGGGGAAAAAAGGGCGGAGCGGATCGATGGATTGGTCAGATACACCTTGAAAAAATTGGCGCGAATAAACCGTTTGGCATTGCGATCGACACGGTGCACCGAACGGATTAAAAAGGCTGCCTCCAGGTATTCAATATATTTCTTGATGGTATTTTTCGCCACACCGGAATTCTGGGACAACCCCTCCAGAGATATCTCATTGGCGGTATTAAACGCCAGTGTGGTAAAAAGATAATTCAACTCCTGAATGTCGTGGATTCCATAGAGGCCGGGAAGGTCGCGCAAAAGCACTTTGTCTATGATATCGCTCTTGATAAACCTTCCGGGATCTTTCTGAATCATCCGGGAAAAGAGCGCCTCCGGGTAGCCGCCAAAATTAAGGTAATCGATAAAATACCCGTTCATTTTTTTAATGTCATGAACGTGATATGAAAACCCATCCGTCTCTTGTCCGATGGTTATCTGGTCTGATTGATTCAACAGGTAAAGAAATTCGTGAAACGTGAGCGGCGGCAATAAAAAATCGGTAAACCTCCCTGCGCCCGATTCATCACTTTTTAACTTCAGCGCAGCGGCAGCGGAACCTGAAACGACAATTCTTGCACCCGGGAGTTGGTCGACAAGAATTTTCAGCTGCTTCTCCCAATCCCTGAGATACTGGATTTCATCGAAAAAGAAATAGCAACCTCCGGTACGATAGTCAATACCTGTCTGTTCCGAAAAAAGCGCCAGATACTCCTCCAGGGAGAGCCCATTATACAATGGATGATCAACAGAGAAAAAACCGATCTTTTTCGGGTCCTGGTTCTCCCCTTGAATTAACGCTGAAATGACATGGTGAAGCAGGACCGTTTTTCCGACCCGACGAGGTCCCATTAAAACGATTGCACGGTTGAATTGCTTGCCAACAACCAGCGGCAATAATAAATCGATATACGGACGTGGACGGAATCCACTGATTGACAACTTGGATATTTGATACCCATCTTGCCACCACATGTTTTCGGAAAGGAGTCTTTTCAGGACTTGTTCTTTTGGTATCTTATTCATTTTTCAGTGTGTTGAGACTAAGATCAGCGCGTTGATTCTAAACAACACTAAATATAATAGGATTATTTGGTTGAGTCAAGCAAACAATGGTAATCGGGATTTATCCGGAGATTCCAGGTTAGAAAATACTACCGGTCGCCGGAACCGAACAGGATCTCAACGTCTGCCCTGATAAAACCATCAGGCCGAAACAGGTCGTTGCGGAACGCCTCAAACGTCTGGCAACTGGTTACCAACAGCAAAGCAACGCTCAAAACATTTGTCCCTGCCGGACCTTTCATACCTTACACCTCTCCATTTCCCGACCTGAGCATCCTCTCGAACGCCGCTTCATCTACCACCCTGACCCCCAGCTTCTCCGCCTTTGTCAGCTTTGACCCGACCTCGCTGCCGGCCACCACGAAATTCGTTTTTTTGCTCACGCTCGACGATACCTTGCCCCCGCGTTTTTCGATCTCCGCGGTCGCCTGCTCGCGGGTAAACTGCTCAAGGGTCCCGGTCAGGACAAAGGTCTTGCCGGACAGCGGTCCGCCGGTCTCTTTTTGCGCGCCCTTCGTATTGACCCCGAGAGACCGCAAACGCTCCACCAGCGCCCGGTTTTCCGCCCGATCGAACCACGAACGCACGCTCCTGGCCATGTTCGGGCCAAAACCCTCGATGCGCTCCAGCGCCTCGCCGGGCAGGTCGAAGAGATCGGCAAGGTCGCCCACCTCCTGCGCCAGAAGTTTCGCGGCCTGCGCGCCAACCATGCGGATGCCGAGCCCGTGAATCAAACGGTCGAGCGGGTTGGTTTTCGAGGCCGCGATCGCGGTGATAACGTTCGACGCGCTTTTTTCGCCCATGCGGTCAAGCCCGGCGAGCTGCTCACCGGAAAGCGAAAAAAGATCGGCAACCGTCCGCACCGCTCCGGCCGCCACCAGCTGTTCCAGGAGCACCGGCCCCATGCCCTGAATGTCCATGCTGGTGCGCGACACGAAGTGTTCGAGCGACGCCTGGAGCTGGGCCCCGCAGGAGTTGTTGATGCAGCGGAGCGCCACCTCGTCGTCGAAACGCGTCAGTTGTGCGCCGCAGGAGGGGCAAAGGACGGGCGGGACAAAAACGCTTGAACCCGGGAGCCTCCTGTCAATCACCACCCGCACTACCTTGGGAATGATCTCCCCGCCCTTTTCGATCTCCACGAAATCGCCGACGCGGACGTCGAGCCGGGCGATCTCGTCGTAGTTATGGAGCGTCGCATTTTTGATCGTGGTGCCGGCAAGAGAAACGGGTGCCAGCCGCGCGACCGGCGTGACCACGCCGGTCCTGCCCACCTGCGCATCGATCGCATCGACGTGCGTTATCGCAACTTCCGGCTGATATTTATACGCAATGACCCAGCGCGGCGATTTCGCGGTCGCGCCGAGCGCGGCCTGCTGCTCCAGGGCGTCGACCTTGACGACGATTCCATCGGCAGGATAATCGAGCGACCGCCGTTTATTCTCCCAATCGTCGCATAATGTAACTATGGCGTCGGCGGAGGAGAGATGCCCGGAATGTTCGACAACCGGAAATCCGCACTCCTGCAAAAACGACAGGTTCCGGAGGTGGCTTATGCCTTTCTCCCCGGAGATCAGGAAATGGGCCGCAAAACTCAGGTTCCTTCGCGCAACCTCCTTCGGCTCAAGCAGCTTGAGCGTCCCTGCCGCTGTATTGCGCGGATTCTGCATCGGTTTCAGCCCGGCCTCCACCATCTGGTCGTTGAGCCGCCTGAAATCCGTAAAGGTCATGTATATCTCCCCACGGACCTCGAAGCTCCCGTCATGCGACACGGAGAGCGGAATGCTGCGGATGGTGCGGACATTCGGCGTGACCTCGTCGCCAATGGTCCCGTCGCCCCGGGTCACTGCGCGTACCAGCCTGCCGTGCTCATACACAAGCGCGATGGCGACTCCGTCGACCTTGAGCTCGCCGACGAACCCGATTGGCTGCCCGGGCAGCATTTTTTCGCAGCGCTCCACCCACTCCCGCACCTCGTCGGCTGAGTAGGTGTTGTCAATGCTCATCATGGGAAAGGAGTGGCGGACCTTTGGGAACTCGCGGGTCAGGTCGTTGCCCACCCGCCGGGTCGGCGAGTCCGGGGAGTCGAACTCAGGGTGCGTTGCCTCAAGCTCCAGAAGCTCACGATAACATGCGTCATACTCCTTGTCAGATACGAGCGATTCGCCCCTGCCGTAATAGGCGGCGTCGTACTTACGGATGCGCTGCCGCAGCGCCATAATCTTTTGTTCGGTGGAATTCATGAACCTGACCTTACGCCTGTCGCACAAGCCGCGGATTCAGTTTGAACGGTTCCGGCCCACCCTGGTTGATCCTTGCGGAAAAATCCGGGTGTGCAGAATTGATCAAAAAATTGAACTCGCCCGGCACAACCGCACTCGGCACCCTGAGAACGAGTCCTTTTCCCTTTTTTACCCATGCATCGCCGATCGACTGCGTGGCCGGTCCTGGCGGGTATTCGTCCCAGTTCATCGGCAGGAGGCCGATCTCTTCGACAGCCGAATCGTCAAAGACCGCGGCAACCTTTACATAAGCGCCGAGCAGCAGCATCGAGGCCCCGCCGGCCAGAATCTCCAGAACGGCAAGCGACAAGGTTTCCGCGGTGTAAACGATCCTGACCCCCGGAGAATTCCACCTCCCTCCGGCGAGCGCGGCGCCTTCACCGGAAAAAACCTCCTCTGCATATCTCTTATTCACCAGGCGCCAGGTCCGGACCTTCATAACGTAATGCCGTGTTCCATGCGCCTGAGCGCTTTCTCCACCTCCTCGGCGCCGGGTTGGGTATCGGCATATTCCAGCGGCGTCCGGCCTTCAAAAACCCTTTGTGGCGTAGTAAACCACGACCGGACAAAATCTCTGTCCTCAAACACCTCCAGGGCAACGGTAAAAAGTCGTTGCAGCCTGAACACCCGTTCCGATTCAACTGCAGAGAGTCGCCCGGAGCCTTTTTTCCGGCGGTGAATGGTAGGCAGGGAGATGCCGGTAATAGTCGCCAAGGTCTGCAGGTTGACGCCATAGTCGTCTTTCAGATGGTCGAATACCGCTACCGGATAGCCGGTTTTAATCTGACGGATGATCGATGAGGGTTTACTGGCACCCTCCGAAAATCGCGCCATTGCCGATCGGCCGGCATTACCGCGTTGTTCCCTCTGTTTTGCCACTGCCGCTGTGGGTGCCATGGGAATGCTCCTTTCATCTGAAATATACTACCGTATCAAATGAAACGCAACGGCCCGCCTGGCGATCACGCGTCATGAACGGGCACTATCCTCAAATACCAGCGCGCCTGCGCCGATCACCCCGGCATTGTCGCCAAGCGCGGCAACCGTCAGCCCGCACCGCTCCAGGGGTTCAGGAAGCGCATAACCGGGCAGGTATTTCGCGATCGTGTCCGTTATCACCGCTCCCGCCATCATGACCCCGCCCCCCAGCACGACTAGATCAGGCGCCAGAGTAGTGATGGTAATGCCTATTGCGCGGGCAAGTCTGTCACAGACAAATTCGTTGACCCGGAGCGCCACCGGGTCGCCGCGATTCACGAAGTCATAGACCTGCTGCGCGGTCAGGTGGTCCTCTGCCTCCCTGACCATGCGCACAAATTCCGTGACCTCGACCGCGTCGTCCATGCACCTCTGGCGCGCCCAATGAACGATCCCCTGCGCCGAGGCATAGCGCTCCACACAACCCTTCTGCCCGCAGCCGCACGCAATCCCCTGCGGATCAATGGACACATGACCGAACTCCCCGGCCATGCCGCGCGACCCGAGGTACAATCTGCCGTCAGCAACGATGCCGCCGCCGACCCCGGTCCCGAGCGCATAACAGACAAGGTTCCGCACGCCGCGCCCGGCGCCGAATCGCGCTTCGGCGAGCGTCATGGCGGTCGCGTCGTTCGCGGCAACGGCTTTGAGCCCGAACCGCTCCATGACCGGTTCGTAAAGCCTGGTTCCCTCCCAGCCCGGAAGATTCACCGCTTTACCGACGATCACGCCGTTTGGGTCCACAAATCCCGGCGTGCCGATGCCCACGCCCGCAAGACCTGCGTCAGGCCCTGCCTGGTCGACAAGGCTTCCGATAATCCTGAGCAGCGCGGCAACCATTCCCGCGCCGTCGGTAACCGGGGCGGTGGGGACTCGCACCACCCGGGAACAGCGGCCGTCTTCGTGCACCACTGCGCCTTTTATCGTCGTGCCGCCGATGTCTATGCCGATCGCGGTTCTTTCCATGGAAAAAAATTAGTATCCGCCCCTGATTTTTCCTATTTTCCGCTGTATGCGGCAACCGCTCCGTATCATTGTCGACGCACCCGGCGACGCGGCGCGCAACATGGCACAAGACCTCCGGTTGCTCGATCGCGCGGCGGTCGAGGGTGCGGTTTTTCTGCGCCTTTACGGATGGGACCCGCCGGCCGTCTCGCTCGGCTGCATGCAGGAGCCCCACTCACTGCTCGATGTGGCCGCCATGACCGCGACAGGCATCATCTGGGTCAAACGCCCCACCGGCGGCCGCGCCATCCTGCACTGGAACGACCTGACCTATTCGATCGCTTTTCCCGCCGACCTTCCGGAGATGGGGCGCACGATCAACGAAAGTTATGCAATCATCAGCCGCTGTCTCATGACCGGATTGACCTTTGCCGGCGTACGTTGCGAAACCCACGACTCGGCCGCGGAATATGCCGCTACCAGGCGCGAGATCAGACTCCCGTGTTTTCTCTCTCCCAACCGCAACGAGATCATGGTGAATGGGAAAAAACTCATCGGGTCCGCCCAGAAACGGACCGACCGGGCGGTGCTGCAGCACGGGTCACTGCCCCTCGACGGCAGTTTCAGGCGGCTGCCGGAGTTCTGCAGGATGGATGAACCCACCAGGGCTGCGCAGATAAAACAACTTGAGGAAAAATGCGTGTGCGTAAAGGAGATTGATCCGGAAATCGACGCTGATACCCTTATCCGACACCTTAAAAGGGGATTTGCCGAAACCCTGGGGTATGAAACACCGGATTACTCATTGGCGGGAATTGGGGGTTCCCCGAAGCTTTTTAACGGGTTTTCAAGCGAATTCTTGAAAACCCTTTAATTCCTGGATACCGGCGCCCCGTTCCTCCTTCCGCTCAGATTCAGCCTGAACGGGTTGACCTTTTTTTCCGCTTCCATCACCAGGTAGATCACCAGGCCCACGCCGATGCAGAGAAGCCAGTCGGAGAGGGCAATGGGCCGGCTCCCGAACGCCGCGTTCATGAATGGCGCATAGGTAAACAGTAGCTGCAGCACGACCATGGTACTCACGCCGATGATGATGAACGGATTGGTGAACAGGCCGATCCTGAACATCGAGTAGTGGAGCGACCGGCAGTTGAACAGGAAAAAGAGCTCGCCCATGACGAACACGTTCACCGCGATGGTGCGTGCGGTACCGTCGCCCCTGCCGCTCTGCTGCGCCCATTCGAACAGGCCGAAGGCGCCGGCCAGCAGCAGCGTGCCCACCATGATGATACGCACGATCAGCCGGCCGGTAAGCACCGGCTGCGAAGGCTTGCGTGGTGGCCGGCTCATGATTCCCGGCTCCTTGGGCTCGAACGCGAGCATGAGTCCGAGCGCCACGGCCGTGGTCATGTTGATCCAGAGGATCTGCACCGGCGAGATCGGCAGGGTGGTTCCTGCGACGATCGCGGCGAGGATCACCAGTCCTTCGCCGAAATTGGTGGGCAGGGTCCAGGTGATGAATTTCACCAGGTTGTCGTAGACCCCCCTTCCCTCCTCCACCGCGGCCTTGATGGTGGCGAAGTTGTCGTCGGTGAGGATCATGTCCGCGGCGTTCCGGGCCACCTCGGTGCCGGTGATGGCCATGGCCACCCCGATATCGGCGTGGCGGAGCGCCGGGGCGTCGTTCACGCCGTCGCCGGTCATGGCCACCACGTGCCCGAGGGATCGAAGGGCGCGCACGAGGCGGAGCTTGCTCTCCGGCGTGACCCGGGCGAAGATGTCCACGCGATCGGCCGCGGCCACGAGCGCGTCGTCGTCCAGCTGCTCGATGGCCCGTCCGGTCAGCGTCTGGGGCGCGCTCGTCTCGCTCTTGTCGACGATGCCGATCTCCCTGGCGATGGCTGCCGCGGTGGTGGCGTGATCGCCGGTGATCATCTTCACGCGGATGCCCGCCTGACGGCAGCGGGTCACGGCCTCGGCGGCCTCGCGCCGCGGCGGGTCGATCATGGCCT
>JAFGOU010000277.1 GCA_016926315.1 Chitinispirillaceae bacterium | reverse complement strand
GACCGTCTGGTGAACGCCGGCTGCAGAATCGTTCGTATCGCCGTCCCCGACGAGAAGGCGGTGGCCCCGTTCCGTCAGATCAGGCGACAGACGGAAGTACCGCTTGTTGCCGACATCCATTTCCAGCATACGCTGGCCATTGCGGCTATCGAGGCAGGGGCCGATAAGATCCGCATTAATCCCGGCAATATCGGTTCGCACCAGAGACTGCAAATGGTCGCCGATGCCGCCAGGGCGGCGCGCATTCCCATCCGAATCGGCGTCAATGCCGGATCGCTCGAAAAACCGCTGCTCGAAAAATTCGGATCGCCGACGCCCCGGGCCCTGGCGCAGAGCGCCCTTGACAATATCGATCTGATGCGCCGGTTCGGGTTCGACGACCTTGTCGTTTCCATAAAGGCGAGCGACGTGGTAACGACCATCGAGGCGTGCCGCCTCCTTGCCGGATCATCCGACCTTCCCCAGCATGTCGGCATTACCGAGTCGGGCACGGTCAGAAGCGGATCGATACGCAGCGCGGTCGGCATCGGGGCCCTGCTTGCGCGGGGCATCGGCGACACCATCAGGGTATCGCTTTCAGGCGATCCGCTTGAAGAGCTGTTCGCGGCCAAGGAAATTCTTAAATCGCTCGGCCTTGCGCAGGGTCCGGTCGTGATCGCCTGCCCGACCTGCGGAAGAACCCGCATCGATATAGCGCCTCTGGCCGTACGGGTCGAGGCCATGGTGGCGAACCTGACCGAGCCGATAACCGTCGCGGTCATGGGGTGCGTGGTCAACGGTCCGGGTGAGGCAAGAGAGGCGGATATCGGCATTGCGGGCGGCTGCGGCGAAGGACTCCTGTTTATCAAAGGCGTGCCGGTGCGAAAGGTGAAGGAGGGGGAGATGTTCGGCGTGTTGAAGGCGGAGATAGAGAAGCTTGTCGGGCACGGGATCTGACCATTCCCGTTTTCCCTGGAAATTCGGCAAGCGTCGCAAGGAAAAATCTGACGGCGTTCGTTTGGGGTCATGAATGCATACCATTACGAAACGATTCATGAAATCGATGAAACAGCGCTCCCGGATCCACCCCCGCGCCGTTTGGCGCGTCGCGGCAGCAGCGCTCCTCTCGATGCTGCTGCTGCTCTGCCTTCGCCATGATTCCTCCCTGACGCCGCCCGACACCCCGGTGCGGCCCGACACTTCCGCCATTAAGACTGTTCCGCGAACGCCGGTCGCTCCACCGACAAACGACACCTCATTTACCATCACCGGGCTGCGCTCATGGTACCTTATCGGCGATTCGCTGACAAAAGGAAACGATACCGTCGACGCCGTCATTCGCGCTCCCGCATCGGCAGGCCGCATCGATCTTTTCCTCGACCGGTCCTGGGCCTGCACCCTCGGCCGCCCGGATACGACGTTTATTCTGCGGCTGCCGCTTTCTTCCCTGCCGGCGGGCCGTCATTCCCTGCTGTTCAGCGCCGACACGGCAGAGACCGCGTTTGCGGAAATGACGCTGCACCGCTCCGCCCCTTACTACGTTACGGTCTCCAACGACTGGGAGTGCTCCCAATCGGAAGGATTCGACTCCAATCTGACCTTTGCCGTCAACCTCCACCAGTCCCACCCGGGTCTGGTCATGACCTATTTCGTCGGTCCCTATTTCTTTACCGATCCGGCGGTCCCGGAACAGCGCAGGCAATGGATCGCCGATTTTGTCAAAACCATGCGCAGCGATTACGGCGACGAAATCGGCCTCCACCTCCACCCGTGGTGCCATTTTGTAAATGCGGCGGGAATAGACTGCATCACCGATAACGACTTTCCCGATCTGCCGCCTGATACCACCGGATACGGTATCAGCTGTTACCGTTACTCCGAAGCGGAATTCCTGAAGCTTTTGCAGACCGCCGATTCCATTTTCCTTTCACGAGGCCTTGGCAAACCGACATCGTTTCGCGCCGGCGGCTGGTCCTGCGCCCTGCACACCCTTCAGGCGCTCCGGAGCGCCGGGTACAAAATCGATGCGAGCGGGTGCAACGTTTCGCTCATGGATGAGCTCTGGGGCCTTCGGTCCGTTGACTGGCTCGCGGCTAACTGGCATACCATCACCGATACCAGTCAGCCCTATTATCCTTCACAAAGCGACATCGCGCTGTCCGCGCCGCCGACCATTCCGGTCCTTGAAATCCCGGACAACGGACTCCTGGCCGATTATGTTTCAGCCGGCGAGATGATCGCGGTCTTCAACCGCAACTGGAACGGCGTGCCTCTTCCGCATCCCCGCATGTGCTCCATCGGGTATCATGTCGACAACATTCCCGCCTATTTCGACCGGCTCGAACGCGCGCTTACCCATATTGACTACTACCTCGCGTCTAACGACGGCGGTCCGGTGGTATATGCGACCATGAGCGATTGCGCGAAAGTGTGGACAAACCCTGAGGCGGGGATCATCAGGAGATGACCCGATAGATGACGCGAACTGCCGATCCGTTCTTCCCGCTACGCCCTTTATCTTACCCTTCCCGAAGGATATAATCAGAACGGTGTGCGATGGCGCTGTTCGGACCGTTACCATCCATACCGGACGGGAATAACGCTTTTTCACCGAAACCGCAAGGTACTGCCAGGCCATGGAACCCTCCGATGCATTGAAGAAAGCCATTAATGACTATCGCTCGACGCCGGAATCCGACCAGCAGAACACCTCCCGGATCGATTCGGCCTACTGGGCCTTTATCTCAGACTCTTTTGCCGAATGCGTCAGATATAAACAGGACCTGCACGCCGTGATCGCGGGAATGAAAGACCTGATCGATTTCGGACTCTGCCCCGAAATGCTTGAAAACTGCGAGGAGGTCAAGGACCGGATTCTCCCGAAAGAGAGCCCCGACGGCGTTCTCAAGATCAACCTTCTCTCATCGTTCATCGAGGAGCATCTCAGCACCATACTGCAGGAAAGTTCCCGCGAACGCATCGAAAAGGAGATCGACCTCGCGGAAATGGAAAAATCACGCTTCGAGCGAGAAATAGCCGGCCTGCGGGAGAACCGTAGACAGCTGCTGCAGAGCGCCTTCGGATGCTCCTCGAAATCGATCTCCATCGCCGCGCAGATGGAAGCCATCGATGAACTGCAGCGCTCCAGCCTGGAGATGAAAAAAAACGTTGGCCGCGGCACTTTCATGTCGGTGGAAAAAAAACGGGAGCATTTCGTCCGCGAGAAGAGCATCCTTGACAAGCAATCAAAAATCGACCGGTTCATCGTTTCGGACCCGGACCAGAAAGAGGCGGCGGAACAGATAAAACAGCAGACCAGGGAGATCCTCCAGACCGTACAGAAAGTGATCGATCTTGACCTCTCCATTGCCGGAATGCGCGAGGACATCGAACGCATCGAGCGGGAGCAGCGGTCGATCTCCGGACTGGAACTTGAAAACAGGATCCGTTTGGAAATCGACTACCTGAAAGACCTCGTGCGACTCTCGGCGAGAAGGATTCATGCCTCTTCCTGTCCGCTCCTGCGCAAGGACGACACCTTTTTCACCTTTGACGAACTTGGAAGGTGCCTGGAACGGGTGATGGAATTCGATCCCCGGGTGTTCCAGAACGAACGCACCGTTCATTTCGGAAAACCGAACATACTCCTGATCCCCGGCAACGGCAATGCTCTTTACGACTGGAAACACAACCAGATCGTGGTCCCGCTCGTACCCTACCAGAAAAACTTCATTGCGTCCATCGCGTCGGGCATCATCGAATACCGGTTCGACACCGACGAGGATAAAAAACTGCTTCACTCCTTCAACCAGCTGCCTGAAAACAAGACCATCAAATCGGTGGTCCAGCTCAAAACGAAACTCATCAAGGAGTACACGCTCTGGATGACCTCGGAATATACCGGTTTCAGGGTGCTCTCGACGCTCAGCAAAAAATGGTTTGAGCGGGAGATCGCGCCCGATCGAACCGCCATCTTCACGCCGTTCCGGTACCAGACCTTTGAGCTGCCGGCCGCCGAATTCCAGAGACCGTTAAAGAAGGTGGAGGGGGAACTGCAGGACCGGCGGAATGCGCCGCTCGAAACGCTCTGGACCGCGAGCATACTTCAGTATCAGCAGGGAAAGATTGATAAGGCCTATGAGTTCTGCAGCGAACTGATTCGCCGGGACCCGGACCGGGTATTTGCCTGGTATAACCTCGGCGTTATCGCCGCAAAGGTAATGAGGAAAAGCGAGGCCATTGAGGCGTTCAACCAGTTCATCAAGCGCCGTTCGCAGAGCTGGTGGACCGCGGTGGCGTACGATCAGGTGAGGCAGCTGCAGATCGGGTGAGCGGGAACCATTGCGGATTGATGATTGCGGATTACGGATTTCCTGCCAGGCCGGAGCTTTCGCAAAGACTGCCGGAATACCTTGCCCCGGGGTTCCGGGATCAACAGAATACCGTCCGGAACCAAATCACCCCCATGGGCCTCCTTAAACGTATATTTTCTGCACAGGCCTCTGTTACCTCAGCCCTGTGCCGACAAGGAGGTTTTCATGTTCAGGAAACTCAAGTTCATTGGATGCGGTCTTGCCTGCACCCTCGTCATTCTGACGTGCGATCCCAAGCGGGAGATCACTCCCGACGACGATGTCGATCGCGACACGACGATCACCTACTCCGCGCACATCGCTCCCCTGCTCCAGTCCCACTGCGGATCGTGCCACATCGACGGCATCGTGCAGGGCGGCGCAGATTTCAGCACCTATGCGAACGTGACCTCCCTTATCGACCGGATCATCTTCCGCACCGGAAGCGGCACCATGCCGCCGGCAGGAGGCGGTACGCCGCTTTCCAACTCCCAGGTCGACACGCTCAAAATCTGGAAGGTCAGCGGTGTCAGGCAATAACGCATTCAGGTTCGCGCTGCTATCGGCCCTTGTCTCCGTTTCCGCACTCCGGGGAAGTGATAACGCATGCAGCCCGGCTTTGTCAGCGGACCCGGAAACCTTCCTTTGCCCGGATCGCGGCTTCTCGCTCCTGCTTCCCCGGACACCTGCGCCGAAATCACTCCTGTTTGTTGTCGAACACCGCGCCAACTCCCCTGCCTTTGCCAACCCGCTGCGCGACGCACTGGGTCTTGATAACGGCAGCCTCAAGATCGGTCTCGGCCTGCGCTACGCGCCGTTCGAACGTTTGGATATCGGCGTGCGCAGAATCAACAACGGGCTTGACCTGTTCGATACCTACGAATTTGACGGCCGCTATTGCCCGTTCAGGGAGACGGCACAGGGCATTGATGCAGCGATTGACGCGGGATTCTCGCTCTTTGCCCAGGAGGTGCACGGCATGGCGTCTGGGGTGTTCGCTTCTGTCGTCGCAGGCAGACATTTTTTCAACCGGGTCTACGGCGCCGGCGGCGCGCAGTACCACTCCAACTCCACCTGGCTGTCGAAAAAAACAAGCGACACCGACTGGGGCCTCTGCATCCCTCTCGGGTTTCATGTCCGCGTCATCGGGGGACTTACCCTCCTGACCGAGTGGTTCTTTCCGGCAGCCGGCTACTCGGCCGGCAGGCCGGGATATGCCGCGGGATTCACCTTTGCCACCTGGCGGCACCGCTTTTCCCTTCTGCTGACCAACACGCCGTACACGACCGCCGACGGCACGGTAAGCGGCAGCGGCCGCATGAACGATCCGGTACTGGGATTCATGATCGTGAGACAGTTCGGCGGGGAGTAGACGCCCCGCCGGCGGTCAGTAATACCGGTCGTCTTCCCCGTCGTCCGCCGGAGCGGGTTCCTCTATCTTGTCAATCAGCCGGACATACTCGGCCTTGAACTCGTTGCCGAGGACCACGATCCGGTAGTACCCGTGCTTATCGCTCGTGTCGTGGTTGTTTATGTTGGGCATGAGCGTTCCAACGGTATAGAACGGGACCCCCCCCCGTTCCATGGTCCACCAGCCGTGATAGTGGCCGGAGAGGTAGCCGATGACGTTTTTCTGATCAAGGACCGAGAATACCCGGTCGGATTTCCGGGCCGCATATTCAGGCGTGCTGGGGTGCAACGGGAAATGCGACAGCACGATGATCGGCGTGGCGACCGATACCCTGGCCATTTTTTTTGCCAGCCACTGTTCCACCTCGTCCTTGACCGTCACCGATGCATTGCCGCCGTTGCTGATATCGAGAAACACCATGCCCACCCCGCGGTGCTCGATATAGGAGGAGCCAAACCCTTTGGCGAAATACTTCTTGTATAACCGGTCGTCCTCAACGGTTTCGCACACGAGGTCATGATTGCCGGGAATCGTATACACCGGTTTTTTCAGTGATTTGAACAGCTCCTGCAGCCTGACGAACTCCTCTTCGGCGCCGTCACAGGTGAGGTCGCCGGCAACGACCAGGAAGTCGACGGTCGCGAGCTGGCGCCGCCAGGTTTCGATATGGGACGCAAGCATCTGATCGCCGTGATTGCAGGCAAAATGGATATCGCTGCAGAAGGCGAACTCGAACCGCGCCGGATGGGCGATGGGAGCGCGGACGCTGCATGAGGAAGCTGTTATCATGGCGCATAACGCGAACAGGACAGGTAAACCGCCAAATACCCGCATAGCGACTCCCGGCGTTTCAATTGCGGAAACATCGATAGTATAGTACATCGGCACATGACTTGCCAGCCAAAATTACCAGGTTCCGTGCCAACCCGGATTCTCCGGAATAAAACCATGATTACCACGATGGTAACTTCGGTAATCCGGTTTGTCATTGGAAGGGGAACAAGACCTTCTTCTCAAACATCGTTCCCGTACACCCGGTAGTCAATGTCCGGAAAAATGGTGTTGCAGAATTCCAGGTATGCCAGGAAGTTTTCGTCAACGCTGTTTTTTTTAACCTCCTCATGCAGGCGCAGGAAATTCGCGACGTGCTCCTTGGTACGGCGGACCGCGTAATCGACCATGGTGCCGCTTTTCATGATGAACGCCCAGTCGCTCGCCTCGGCGAGAAGGAGTTCCCGGGCCATCTGGTTGAGGCTTCGTTTGAGAAGGCCGGCGGCATTTGGAAACGCAACCGCGCATTCCGTCATGCGCTCCTCCATCCGCGACAGGTGGCGGTAGATCCAGTCGTTGCTTTCGTTCAGCCACATTTTGGAAAACCCGCCCTCGCCCCAGCTTGAAAACGACGGTTCGCTCCGCTGGCTGTCAGGGTGGCGTTCAAGGTAATCGGACAGGGTGACCAGGGTGATGGTGTCCTGCTCGAAGGCGATCTTGCGAAACAGAAAGTTGAGCCATTCCGGTCCCTCGTACCACCAGTGGCCGAACAGTTCCGCATCGTAGGGCGCCACGATCAGGGGAGGGCGGTCCATGAGCGGCGCCGCCCGTTTGATCTGCTGTTCGCGATGATGCATGAAATGGCCGGCGTGCTCCTGCGCTGTGCGCAGCGCGTCAAGTCGGCGATAGGGCTGTTTCTCGGGATCGGACCGGTCGGTGACGCGGTAATACTTGATGCCCGTCTGCACCCGTATCCCTGCCGGATCGATGTACGGACGGATATAATCGATGTCGAGGTCGAAACCGATGTCGCGGTAAAATTCCCGGTACAGGGGATGGCCCGGGTACCCGTCATCGGCGCTCCACACCGACCGCGACGATTCAGGGTCGCGGCCTGCAGCAGCGACCGGAGCGCCGGTGCAGACGATCGGGGCGAATATCCCGTACACGGACGCCGGGTCGGCATGAAGCACGCCGTGGGTATCGATAAAAAAATAACGGATGCCCTCTTTGTAAAGGTCCTTTTCGAGGCCCGGAAAGTAGCCGCACTCCGGCAGCCACATACCTGCGGGTGCCCGCCCGAAAAGCGACCGGTGGTAATCGACCGCCACCCTGACCTGCGCCCGCACCGCCCGGGGGCTTTGCTGCATATTCGGAAGAAACGCATGGGTCGCGCTGCTCGTGATGATCTCAAGAATCCCCCGCTCCTGAAGCTCCCTGAACGCACCGATGACATTACGGCCGTACACTTCTTCGTACTGCCGGCGGCACTGGCGAAACCGGTCGTGATACATGCGGGCGCTCTGTGAAAACTCAGAGTGCCCGGCGGTCCGTTCAATCTCGCGTTCCGCGAGCGCAATGCGACGGTTGAGGTACCGAGCGTACCGTTCCTGAAGGAGTTCATCGGCGAACATCGTGCAGAGCGTGGAGGAAAGAGAGACCGTGAGCCGGAGGGGAACATGATCGTCGGCAAGCCCGCTAAGGTGTGAAAGGAGCGGCAGGTAGGTTTCGGTAAGCGCCTCGAAGAACCAGGTCTCCTCGAGCATGTAGTCGCTTTCGGGATGCCGGACAAACGGCAGGTGTGCATGCAGTACCAGGCAGAGATATCCTCCCGGGGACGGCCTATCAGGATCGGTTTTCATGATCAGACCAGGGAGAGACCGGAGAGGTGACGACGGTTCCACGCGGTCCGGTTGAGGATTGCTCCGTAGATCCACCTGCTTCGGCGACAACGGGTGCGGAAGCGTTTTCAAGTGAAATACGGGTCAGAGCAGGGGTGTCGGCATGAAAGTCCGGGTGTTTGATTATTTCCTGGACGCGGGCGGCCGGCATCCTGATATCTTCGGAACTGCACACCGCCGCGTAGGTCCCGGATCCGCTCTGCATGCCGAGTTCGACACGGTACTCGCGGTCTTCTCTAGGCACCTGAAGGTACCGGCTGCCCTCACCCTCGCCGACCGGAATGGCGCTTCCGACAGGGCGCTCAGTGCGCTCTGCCCCCCTCTGCTCCACCTCGTAGATCCGAATCAGGGTCTGCCAGGTCTTCGGCGAAATCTCCGGATGGCCTTTGCTGAGGGAGCGTAACGTCTCGGCCGATATTTCCCAGAATGAAAAAAACTGGCCCTCCTCACGGGGAAGGGCTCTGAGGTAGGTTTCATTATACAAGGCGGGAATTTCACGAGGATACGCCCGATCAATAACCGCAGCGGGACGGGGTGGCAGCGGCGACTTCGCGCCGGAGGCATTGTCGGTTTCCTTCACTGATGCCATAGCCACGGCCGGTGTCGGTGTATCTCCCCGCAAGGAGCGAGCGGCCTTCTGCACCTCAGTTTTTCGAGAAGCGGACGAGACCTTTACGATTCTTTTCGTTTCCCGCTTCGCTGCCATTCACTTCCTCTCTCAACGACGATTGATGGAAGCCACCAGGTAGTCCCGGGTGAACCACGGCGGTATCAATACCTGATCCCGGTATTCTGAAACCACTTCTTTCCACCGTTAAGGCCGAGCTTAAGGCTGAGGAAATTCTCTGAATACCGTTCATACGCGCTATCGCTTCTCCTGCCGATCTCGACGATAATATCGAACAGGCCGGTGCCCTGCTGAAACGGCAGACCGAGGCTCACCGTAAAGGCGGCTTCGGATCCGGTTGCGGTGGGAAGCTGTGCATAACGAAAACCTGCCCGGTACTGTATGATCTCCCAGTAGCGCGGCACCAGAAGATTCGGCGCGGGGACGAACTGGCCGCCGCATCCAAACGACCAGGCGTCTTGCGGGGGCAGTCCGAGTGAGACTCCCGAGGTGTAGTTCCGCCAGAGCGTCACGCTTCCGGAAGCGGCCGCGAGCCAGCGTGGCGAAAAAATATACGAGGCGCCCAGCCCGAGCGAAGGCGGCAGGTGCAGGGTAAATTTGTCGGTAATGGTATCGACCCTGTCCGGGCTCTCCTTGACCGACACTTTTTTCGCGTCGCCTGAAACGACATATTCGCCGGTACACCCTATCGTCAGGTTGTTCAATGGAACCAGAATGCCGGCACGAAAGGCGTTTCCGCGAAAGGTTATTACCGTCGTGTCGTAGAGTATGGATGAGGGAACGCTTCCCTGAAGGATCCCGAGCGCACTGCGCCACATGGTAATTTCGTTGCTTAATACGTACAGACGCTCATAGCTTACCCCGGCACGGGCCCAGCGGCCGATGGCATGTCCCCACCCCGCCTGCCACGAGGTAAGACCGCCGTTTTTCATGATTCCGAAATCAACCGTGTCGATTTCACCGGTGGAGTAACGGACCGTCTCCCGTGCGCGGTATTTCAGCCGGACATCGCTGCGCCGGTCGATTGAAATCCCGAACGTACCGGCCTCCCTCAGCGGAAACGCAAAGGAGAGCAGCATGGGCGATAACGCCGCGAACCGCGCACGTTCGCCATCCTCATCAAGGGAAAGAACGTCCAACGACGTAATGGCGGAAAAGGAGGATTTGGTCATGCCGCCGAGATTGGCGGGATTATCGGCCATTCCGAAAAAATCGTTCATCACTCCGGTACCGCCGCCGCCAAGAGCCTGTGACGGTCCGGTCGCATGCGGCAAAGGCAACCCGATGGGGCATTGTACCGAGAGTATCGACTGGCCGTGACCGTCAAAGCAGAACCCCGAGGTCATGAGCATAACAAGAAAAGTCAACATGCCGGTTTTTATATGCATTCGTTCGCTCGTCAGGGAATATAGATGATCGTTTTCAGGTACGGCACGGCGTCCCACGTGACGGCATGCCATGTTTCCTTGTCAACAGCGGCGAGGCTGGCGGAACGGTCGGATAGCCGGAGATACAGGAACAGCGACGGCGGCAATGCTGCTGCCCGCGCATACTGCTGTAGGTTTCTTCTTACATTGCCATAGAGCGACCAGGTGGAATCCTTGAGATTGACGGGCGCTTGAAGGGCAAACAGAGAATCAAGCACCGCTGCATTGGGTATCGCGGCGGAGTCCAAAACCGCTTTCACGAACAACTGGCCGGTCTCACCCCGCGGATGCCGCACCACGAACACCGCTGAAATAAGGTTATTCACCGATCCGGATACGGAATCAGTCATGGCATGCCAGAGTGATGAAGCGGTGTATTGGTATACCGCCGTCCGGGAAGAAGCGTAGGAGGAAACGGTCTGGTGCTGAAGGGTACGCACCTCGCTGCTGTCTTCCCGCGCGACATAATAGGCTCTGACCGCCTTGTACGGTTTGGAAAGCGTGTCGGTTTTTCCCGCATCCCCGCGGCGGCGTACGGAGACCTTGAGTATCGACGATTCGCTGTAGAGACGATAGAGCGTATCGCGGGAGACATTCAGCAACCCGAAACCGAACGTATCGCCGTCATAACTGGTATCCTCCATGGCCATGCACGACCTGAAAATGGAGTCCCTGAGCGCTCCCGGCGGCAGGGTCACCGAATCGAGGAGTGAGGTATCGGCCATGGTAAGGGTATCGGCGGAATTCTGCCCGGATTCTTCAAAAACCCGGTTGAGGGTCGACGCGCTGAACACCTTCATTTTGAACGGCGGCAGATCGCTGCCTTTCGAAACCCGCCCGAAAATCAGCTTGACCGCGACCAGCGAATCGTCATCCTGATAAAACAGCCTGCCGCCTTTCGACCTGTTGGTATCGGAGGAGCACAGAAACCGCACGAAGCCGGCGGCCTCTTCACGGTCTTTTCGTCCGACGACCATGACGCTTTTCGTCACCTCATGAACGCCGAACCCTGCATCACCCACTCCGGGAAGGCTATAGGAGGTGTCGAGTACCGTGGAATCCAGTAAAAATTCCCGATAGTGCCTGCCTACATTCACCTTGTCCGGATCAACATCGTTGATGATACCGCCGCCGATGGCGGTCTGCTCGTCAAGAGAGCAGAAGAGCAGCATTCCAGCGCCGATACCGGCACAACAGGCGATTGTTCGGGCAATTTTCCTCATTCCGTTCCTTTTATAGCTCCTGGTCCGCCTTATTTCGAGGGACACCAGGGCATTATTGTTCACCGCAGGTGAAAAATAGGTTCCCGTGGCTGCCAAGTCAATGCAGGAAAACGAACGACAGCGCTGCGGAGCGAAAAAGGTGTTTTAGGACAAGCCGCTAGCGCCGCCGCCATTTCTTTTGTTGCTTGGGGTGGTGCTTTAAT
>JAFGOU010000276.1 GCA_016926315.1 Chitinispirillaceae bacterium | reverse complement strand
GGGGAGGGTGCAAGTTTTGAGGGCACCGTTGTGGTGCCGCACGGCATAAGAATCGACGGGCAGTTCAAGGGCAAAATAGAGGCATCGGAAATGCTCACCGTCGGCAACAGCGGTGTTGCGGAAGCGGACATAAAGGCAAAAAGCATAATTATCGGAGGTAAAGTAAGCGGCAACATTTTTGCCGCAGAACGCGTAGAGCTTGAAGCCAAGGCATCATTCATTGGAGATCTCAATACCCGCGATCTGGTTATAAACGAAGGCGCATTGTTTCACGGAAAATGTTCGATGAAAGAAAACCCCGAACAATGAAATCTTTGCCCCTCTCTCTCCCCAACCAGATAACCATCGTAAGGATATTCTGCATCCCTTTTTTCATTTTGCTGCTTATTTACTACGATAAAAGCGTTCTGCGCGGCGAATATAACGATATGTTAAGGATTTATGCATCAATAATATTTCTGGCAATATTCATATCGGATGCACTGGACGGGTACATTGCACGATCGCGCAATCAGATTACACGATTGGGCACCATATTGGACCCCCTCGCGGACAAGGCGATGCTTCTTTCCGCACTTATACTGATTTCATATTCTTCGCAGGATGCGTACAGAATTCACCTTCCGATATGGTTTGTCTGGCTGGTCATTTGCAGGGACACCATGCTGGTGACGGGAGCCGTTCTTATAAATTTCATTTCCGGAGCCGTAACGATACGTCCACGTTTATCAGGAAAAGCCACAACTTTCTTTCAAGCTGTGCTTATAATCTGGGCTTTGCTTAACTTTCCGGAACGACCGTATATATACCTGTTGTGGATGGCGACGGCGGTGACGGTGGTTTCGGGGATACAGTATTTTTTTGACGGGATAAAACAATTCGATAAATCGTGAAATAAGGCCAAGGTACTGCATATCTAATCCGCTTTAAGGTTTCCTGCCGTGAAGATATCATTCATCATGCCGTGCCCGTTTTGGCTGCCGATCGGCGGTTTCAAGGTGGCGTATGAATACGCAAACCGCCTCGCGGTCCGCGGTCACCGGATAACGGTCATACACCCGGCATCCCTGATTAAGGAAAAAAGAAACCAGGCGAGGTTCATGAGTCTTGCTGTTAAAGGCATGATAAAACCGCCGTGGCGGTGGTTCCCTGTGGAGCCCGGGGTGAGGATGAAAATAGCCCCTCATGTGAATGAAAACTGGATACCCGACGGGGATGCGGTTGTTGCAACGCTTTGGAATACCGCGGAAGGAATTGAAACTCTGCCGGAAAAGAAAGGGAAAAAATTTTACTTTATCCAGGGCCTGGACACGGTCTTCAATTCCGCACCTCCGGACAGGGTGATGAATACATGGAAGCTGCCTTTTCACAAGATTGTCGTGTCACGATGGCTTGAAAAAATAGCATTAAACCGGGGCGAACAGTGCACATATATCCCGAACGGTCTTGATTTCGATGAGTTCAATGTGGATATTTCAATTGAAGCGAGGGACCCCCGCACCATCTGTCTTATGAATAATGCCGATGTCTTCAAAGGAACAAGAGAGGGGCTTGCCGCGCTCGAGACGGTGAGGGAGAGGCACCGCGATGTTTCTATACTCATGATAGGTTTCGGTCCAAAACCCGAAACGCCTCATTTACCAATAACCTATTTCCGGAATCCGACCCCCGGGGAAATCAGGAGCATCTTCAACCGTACTGCGATATTTATAGGAACAAGCTGGTGTGAGGGCTTCGGCCTTCCGCCGTGCGAAGCGGCCGCATGCGGAGCCGCATTGTGCGTATCGGACAACGGCGGACACAGGGAATTTGCACTGCACGGACAGACCGCGCTGGTCCATCCCCCGCGGCGCCCGGACATTCTTGCAGAGAACGTGATCCGGCTGATTGAAGACAATGAAAAGAGAATTGGTATCGCGCGGTCCGGAAATACGCGCGTTAAAAAGTTTACATGGGAGAAGTCGGTTGAAGACTTTGAGCGAACGCTCTCGGCCGCCCGGTGACCACGGCTTTAAACGCACGCCCTGAGCACCGGTATCCGCCTTAAAAGCAGTGTTAATAGTAAAGAAAGAAAAAAACATACGACACTGTTTATGACAATAACCATAAGTGAAGGCAGCGGCGAGCCCAAGGTGGTTCTTTCCATAAAAAACAGGAACAGCGGGTGTATGAGATAAATCCCGAAGGTCGTCCGTATTATAGATGCGGCGGGCTTACGCAAGAGCGGGAAGATGCGGTTCATTTTGGCCGAGAGCAGAAAGATCGCCATTGACATTACCGCAACGGAAGGTGTGGTGTAGTTGTAGAAGATCAGGCCGTCACGTAGAGAACGATTGAGCGAAAACCAGCCGCAACCCGCTGCCGTTGCCGCCGCCGAAAGAAAGAAAAGAATAATTAGGACGGAAAATCCTGTCTTTTCCCATATTCTTTTTTTAAAAGCAATCCCGCCGAAAATAAAATATCCAAGGAACTGTACCGACCAGACCGGGAATATGTTTCCTGTTTCATAGTTCGTTTCAGGGAACAGAGCGAACAGCATACCGACAACAATGAAGAAAATGGTGACGGCGGCAGCGCGGACACTGTCAAGCGCTCCAATTGCACGCCTGAGAAAAGGTGTTAACACATACAGGCCCAGCAGCATATATAGATACCAGAGATGAGGATAGGGGCGGCCCGTCAGAAAGTTGAATATCAGCAGGCCGGAGGAGACGCTTTGATGGGAGCGGTTGAGAATGAAGCCGTTTAGGGCGCTGTAAAAAATGGACCAGAAAAGCAGAGGGATAAGAATCCTGTATGTTTTTCTCCGATAGAAAGATAAGATGCTTTGATTGTTATCCCTGTTTAGCAGCAAAGCTCCGGATATCATGACGAAAACAGGCACGCACCACCGTACCGAAGAATCAAGAATGTTGCCGGCCCACCAGTCTCCGGGAGGTATTCTGCCGAAACTGAGAACAAAAGGGACCGCAGCATGCAGCACTACAACGGAAAAGACGGCGAAAAACCTTAAGAGATCCACCCACACCGTTGATGATGGATTGCATGATACAGAGGAGCGGTTTTCAGGAAGCGGGATCATGTTATCAGAACTGGAATTCATGAAGGCAGGAGCGGAGCGATTAAACGGGAACGCACCCAGGAAATTGCTTTTTTCCCCAGTATGCGTTTCGCCGCCTGCTTGAGATAATAGACAAGCAGGTATTTGAATTTGATAAAGCCGGTATTATGCCCTCTTTTACTGGACGTTGCAATTTCAAAGAGCGTTTCAAAGGGAACAACAGAATTGAACCTGCGCGTAATGCGTCCGCATCTGTTCCTCAGAAACACGTTTTTCAATACGGATTCCTCGTAGTATTGCCTTGTTTTTTCCGTACGGGCATTATCAATAAGGTCGAGCTTTACACAGCGGTCATAAAGTTTTGTGCCAGGAAAGGGGTAGAATATCGTAAAATAAGCATAATCGGGACGTACAAGACGGTTCAGACGGACGGTTGACTTTGTCAATTCATTGTCGTTTTCGAACGGATAACCGATGATATTGAAAGAGGAACGGAAAATGCCGGCTTCTTCAAGCAGGGAGAATGCACGCACTATCTGTTCGTTGCTGTGAAAACGGTTAAGCTGTTTCTTCCGGAAATCCTCGTCGCCGCACTCTATACCCATGGCGACGTACCTGCAGCCTGTCTCCTTCAGGTGTGCCGTCAGTTCGGGAGTTATGAACTCGACCCGCGCCATAAGACCGTAAGGGACGCCTGCCCTTTTTTTTACTTCGGAAAAAATCGATTTGGCGTACTCCGGTTCGGCAAGTATCATTTCGTCGCCGAAATAATAAAGAGGAGAAGGGTATTTCTCTTTCAAGTACAGAAGCTCGGCAATCACCTTGTCGACCGGACGGAAACGTATATACCGTTTACCGTAGTATTTCAGGTAGATGCCGTTGCAGCAGTAGGTGCAGTTATAAGGGCAGCCGCGCGAGGCAGTGATGTATAAGAAACCTTTTCCTGCTCCGCCGATGGATTCTTTATTGAAAAGGTGCCAGGGAAATTCCGGAACCGCCGAAAGGTCCTCCGGTGGTCGGATAGGATTGCAGACAACCTTTCCGTTTCTGCGATAGCAGAGGTTTTTTATATCATAGAGCGCGTCCGCTGAAAAATGGCGGAGGAAATCGGCAACCATGGATTCTCCCTCGCCGACACAGAGGTAATCGATTTCTGGATTCTGTTCCAGAACGCGTCCGCCCTCTATGGTGGGATGGATGCCGCCGACAAGCACTGGAACAGCGGTCTCTTTTTTAATCTCACGCACGAGGGACATTGCGAGAGGGAAATTCATGGTCATTGTTGAGACCATAAGGACATCGAATTTCCCGGAAGCGACCGAGGAGACGATTTCATGTGCAGGGCGGTAAAAACTGTCAAAAAAGGAGACGGTGTGTCCCGCTGCGGTAATCGCACCGGCTATATAACCCGCACCCCTTCCGACCGTGGGGGTGTCGTTCATGAAGACAAGGGCGACGTTCACCTTTAAAACCCCTTTGATGCACGGGACGTGCATATAAAAAAAGAAAGACACTGCACCTATAACTCAGGCATTGTAAAAATATATCGGGTTTCGCTTTTTCCCCTTTCTATTTTTTAACGGAACGACAGGGTATACTGTTTTAAGGATTACAGCGGACAATGCGTTTTTTTGATACCCACTGCCACCTTCAGGACACGAGGATTGAATCGCGTGTTGCCGGTATAGTCGACCGCGCGCGTGAAGCGGGGGTGGTGCGCATGCTTTGCTGCGGCACCAAAGAACAGGACTGGAACGCGGTGAAACGGCTTTCAGAGCGCTTCTCAGAAATTGTACCGGCATTCGGCCTGCACCCGTGGTATATACGGGAACGTACCGGAAGCTGGCTTGAACGCCTTGAAGGGCTGCTTCGGGAGGTGCCTTCAGCGGCGGTAGGAGAGATAGGCCTCGATCATGCGGTTGATAACAGGTACGACAAGGAGCAGAACGCAGTTTTTATAGACCAGCTGAGGCTTGCGCGGAAACTCGGGAGACCGGTTTCCATGCACTGCCGTAAAGCATGGGGCGCCTTGATTGATGTTCTGCAGAAGCAGTGCGGCACGCCCTGCGGAGGCGCGGTGCACTCCTATTCAGGTTCCCCGGACCTTGTTCCCCGGCTCCAGGCCATGAACGTTTCGATCTCGTTTTCAGGGTCTATAGTGCATGACAGGAACCGTCGTGGAAGATTGTCGCTTGCGGCAGTGTCGGAAGAATTTCTCCTTGTTGAGACCGATTCACCCGATATTCCCCTGCCTGGAATGGAACCCGGGGCCAATGAGCCCGCCTTCTGCGAGGCAATCGTGAGAAAGGTGGCCGAACTCCGGGATACCTCGGCTGAAAAGCTTTCAGAGATTACCTTTGACAATGCAATGAAGATATACGGGAACGTCGGCAGGGTAACCCACGGCTGAAGACCGTCGCGCGCGCCGGGTCTTCCAGTAATCCCGCCCTCGGACAGACGGTTACTGTTCTGGCCGGGCCGAATCAG